>NZ_SPQC01000019.1 GCF_004569295.1 Rothia nasimurium | reverse complement strand
CCCTATAGATGATGGGGTTGATAGGCTAGGTATGGACGCGGGGAATGCCCGTGGAGTTGACTGGTACTAATAGTCCGAAGGCTTACATTTTTTGACTGAGTGTGTTTGGTGTTTGCGTCCACTGTATAGTTTTGAGATAACAACCCCAGGGTTGAATCAGCGAGGGGTTCTAGAGCTAACGCTCTAGAACCCCTCGCTTTTTTGTATCTAAAAACTGTTTTTTATAAAAATAGAATAAATATTTTATATAGTGTGCGGTTAAAAATACCCCTCCAGCTCAGCCCGTAGAATCAGAGTATGACACTCACCGAGCAAGAAGCACACACATGGTTCAGAGCGGCCGGGCCCCGCTGGTTATCCCTGCACGAGAGCGTGCGCGATGGACTCTCGCCCGTTCTGCCCCGCTTTCTGCCTGGCTTATAGTTTCTTCCTTCACCTATCTTGCTCTGCTGTGGGGCCTAGCCCAGCTTGATGTGGAGGCGCAGGACGGAGGCGTGCCGGTAGACGTGCCAGACAGCGTCGCTGCCACAGACTGCTCGCTGGATGGGGCTGGCAGATGTTGCTGACGCCTTTGCTGTCGGTGATGTGCTCTGGATTCTGGGAGCTACGCTCCTAGCTGTTTACCTGGGCCTGGATTCTCTGTGCTACTGGGCGTTTCGGCAGATTGTGAAGGAGCTGGCTGCCCTTTCAAGCATGGTGGTTAAGGTGCTGCCGGTGCTCATGATTGCCGTGCTCTTCTTTTTTGTGAACGGTGATATCTGGCGAGTGGCTGCGGCTTTGAGTATGCAGCGTACTCTGCAGGTGGTGGCTATCCTGACGGTGTTGAGTCTGCTGGTTGTTTCGTCGACAGTAACCGAGAAGACCCGCCGGCTACTGGGTGCCCGTAAAGGGGATAGGGTGGAGGAGTTTACGGACGCCGAGTACGCGGGTGCTGCTCTACAGGCTGGGGACAGGTGGCGTCAGGAGCTTGAAAAATTGCCCGCTGCGGGTTTGGGTCGCCCGGCTGATTTTAGGTGGGGCGAGTGGAATAACCTGGTGCTTCTTCCGATTGTGGTGCAGATGATTCAGGCTGTACTTTTTGCCGGGGTCGTTTTTCTGTTTTTTGTTTGGTTTGGCACGATCGCTATCCCTGATGCCACCATTACGAGCTGGCTGGGTTTTGAGGCCTCTAAGGTGACCCTGTTGGGTGTGCAGTTCCCGTTTACGGACGTTCTGGTGAAGGTATCGATGGTGCTGGGGGCTTTTGCTGCCCTTAACTTTGCTGCGCAGACCAGCACGGACTCCCGCTACGCGGAGGAGTTCTTGGAGCCTGCCATCGGCCAGGTGCGGAGCACGGTCATGGTGCGAAATATCTACCGGGCTCGTACGAAGTAGAAGTACCGCAGCGAGGTAAGTGAACACAGCTCTATATTCAGAATAATTCTTCCGAAAGGTGAAGTGGTGGAGACGGCAGTAGTTGTAGGTGCAGCCATCCGAGATGCCCGTAGACACTTTCGTCTTACTCAGCTTGAGTTAGCCGAACTGGTTGGGGTCAGTGACCGCACCGTTCGGGATATTGAGAAAGGGCGCTCGGGGCCTTCATTCTCGACGGTACTTGCGGTTGCGGCTGCAGTTGGGGTTCATCTTGAGGTTGCTAGGTCCGTATGATTCCTGAAGATTATAAAGGTGTGAGAGTTGCGGACGTATACGTGGCAGGTACTCTTGCCGCATATCTCACGAAAGACCAACAAGGGACAGTAACTTTTTCTTACAAACTTGGTTATCGAGGGCGTCCGGTAGCAACTACTCTTCCACTAGATGTGCCCCCGCTGGTTTCCCCTGCGGGTGCCCTCCCCGCTTTTTTGCCGGACTTCTTCCAGAGGGATATCGCCTTACCCTACTGAGAGCAGCCACTAAAACCAGTCTGGACGATGAGTTCACGCTTCTTCTAGCCGTTGGGCAAGATACCCCGGGCAATACCAGGTTGTCCCCGCAGGTCAGCTACCATCTGAAACTCCAGCTCTGCTTGTCGGTAATCCTGAAACCCTTGATTTCTCTCAACTCTTTGTTGCAGTTGATTCTCATGCCTTGCCTGGAGTTCAGGCTAAGGCTAGTGCTCAAATGATGACAGCGACGGCTATTGGGTACGATGGCACCAGCGCCCTGGTGAAAGTAAACCCTGGTAGATACCCCCAACTCGTTCAGAATGAATACGCCCATCTGCGAGCAGCTCAAGCATTGAAGCTGCCCGTTGCATCGGCTCAGTTGGTCCGTGATTCCTTGGGCGTGGAGGGCCTTTGGATATCTCGTTTTGACCGTGGTGAAGGGGGCGCACGCTATGCATTTGAAGACTCTACTCAGGTTCTAGGCGTGTACCCGGCGCAAAAGTACTTTCTTGAGACAGAGTGCGTCATATCGGCTTTAGCTGACCTTGCTGTGTCATCGCTTATTGCGAGGCGGACGCGCAACCTGCGTCGCCGACATTGGTTGGAGTTAGCTGACTCCATTGGTCTGCCCCTAAAAGCTGCGGTGTCTTCTCATCGTCTTGCCCTCACGGCTGCTGCTTCTGTGGGTTGGGGGGGCGATTGGGTTAGAGGGCTCATCCGTGCGGGGCGCCCAGCGCGAGTTGCGCTTTTCGGCGTTACGAGCTGGAGCAAGAGGCGTAGAGATAAAAACTTCAGATACTTACCTACAGGTCGGGCAGATGCCTTAGTGCCCGAACATGACCTTGTAGGCCAGGAAGAACATGAGGGCTGCGATGCCGGCATCCAGCACGCGCCAGGCGCGGGGGCTGGCAAAAACAGGACGCAGGAAGCGGCTGCACGAGGCCAGGAGGGTAAACCAGATAGCGCTACCTGTGACTGTACCCACGTAGAAAAGCCATCGGTAGTCGCCCTGCTGCGCCGCAATGCCACCAATGAGGACAAAGGTATCGAGGTAGGTGTGGGGGTTGAGGTAGGTCATGGCAGCAGCAATGAGCAGGGCCCTACCCAGGGTTTGCGGCCCGGAGTCTTCGCTGGTGACCTTCATGGTGGACGGCCGCAGGGCACGCTTCGCAGCCATGGCACCGTAGAGGACGAGGAAGGCGCCGCCGCCCCAGCGCAGAATCTCCAGTACCCAGGCGGCTGAGTCCGCCAGGGACCCGATCCCCAGCACTCCCAAGCCGATGAGCAGAGCATCAGAAAGAATGCAGAAGATGGCAATGGGCCAGATGAACTTGCCGATGATGCCCTGCTTGAGTACGTAGGCGTTCTGGGCGCCGATAGCCACAATGAGTGAGAGCGAGGTGCCGATGCCAAAGAGGACGTGGGGGAGGATTTCTGCGATAGTCACGAGAATCTATCGTAGGTGACCAGCATTCATAAAGCTATCTAATGAAACTTCAATAGCATAAGATGTTCTTATGATGCGCTTTACTACCGACCAGCTCCAAACCTTCGTCACCGTCATCGAATATGGCACCTTCGACGCAGCCGCCGATATTTTGGGCGTCAGCGCCTCAGCTATCTCACAACGCGTCAAGGCAATGGAACAGCTGGCCGGGCGGGTGCTCCTTAAGCGCACTAACCCGGTGGCTCCCACCGAGTCGGGGCAAAGCGTCCTGCGTATTGCCCGGCAGAGCGAATTCCTGCACGCAGAAATGGAGCGTGAACTCGGCGGTAGTGAAGAGGGGCAGAGCGTAGCTGTGGCCGTCAACGCCGACTCCCTGGCAACCTGGTTCCTCTCGGCCGTTGCAGAGCTAGCCGCCCGTGACCGTATATTCTGCGACGTGCGCCGAGAAGCCGAGTATCACTCGTCCGCCCTGCTGCGATCTGGGGAAGTGATGGCGGCCCTGACATCGCGCCCCGAACCTATCGCCGGTTGCTCCGTTGAGAAGCTGGGCGATATCCGCTACCGCGTGGTTGCCTCCCGCGATTATCTGGCCCGCTATTTCCCCGCCTACCCGCAGGTCACCGCTGAGCAGCTGGCACTTGCGCCGGTGGTGGAGTTTGACCGAAAGGACTTCGGGCTCGCGTCCGCCCGGGGCCTGCTGCTCGACCGCTTCGCGGTGGAACCTGACTCCTGGCAGGGCTCACCTACCATCTACCTGCCCAGCTCACCCGACTATGCGCGGGCCGTCCTGGGCGGAATTGCCTGGGGTATTCTGCCCGAGGTGCAGGGACTTGACGCCCTTGCCTCCGGCGACCTGGTGGAGCTCGCCTCCCAGCCGGTTGACGTGCCGCTCTACTGGCAGCACTGGAACATCAGCTCCCCCGTGCTCGCCCGGCTGAGCGAACGGGTGTACGCTGCAGCCGCGGGCGAAGGGGTCCTGAGATAAGGCTTAGCTGAGAGCTCTGAGCTGCTCCGCCAGAGCCTCGGGCGAGCTGCTTTCCAGGGGAGCGTCAGCGGTAACACGAAGATGCAGGCGAGATACGTGGGGGCACGCGGACGCCGGCGCCATATTCCAGCAGGCGGTGAAGGACGCTTCTGCCCCGGCTACCTGACACAGGAGGGAAAAGAGGCGGTGGGTTACCTCAGCTAGATTGTCACGGGCTGCATCTGAGAGTGCGGCGAGTGATCGACTGGTCTGCTTGGGCATCACCAGAATTTCTAGCGGCGCGGTGGATGCGTAGGGAATGTAAGCAATCCAGTGTTCGGTATTGAGCAAAATACGGGAGCCGTCTACCAGCTCAGAAGTCAGCACATCGGCTAGCAGGTCCCCGCCGGTGCGACGGTTCCAGCGCTGGGCTTCCCCCTGAATAACCTGAGAGCGGGTGGTAGCGTCGCTAAAGCCATACAGGCAGGATATGACCCGGCCCTGACGGTGGTGCTCGACGATAGTTATATCGACAATATCGCTTCTCTCAAGCAGGGACTCAACCGCACCTATAGTACGGGCGAAGTAGGCCCTCTGGTCCTGCTGGCGCTGAGCTAGGGGCCGGTTCCACAGAGTCTCAGCATGTACCTGCCAGAAAGCATCGTCGCTCTGCTGCGCTGACTGTAGCTGTAAAAGCGGGTCGCTGGGATTTGCGTAGCGAACATCGGTAGAGAGGGGCAGGGCATTGGCCTGAAGGCGCTGGGCGAGGGTGCTACGCGCGCCATTGACGGGTACCGGTATATACTGGCCCGTGAGCGGGTCCCGCCGCAGCTTCACTGGTACGGATGCTGAAGGTGATGGCATGGCAGGTGCTGCTACAGGGGAGTAGGTATTCACTGGGCTACCTCTACTTTCTCTACAAGGTCTTCAAGCTGGCTGATAACCGAAGCCGGTGTTTGGCTATCAACAATGACAAGGTCAATATCGCTCCACTGGGCAAAGGTAGAAAGGGCATTGAACCCCCATTTGCTGTGGTCAAAGACCTGAATCACCCGGTGGGCGCTATCGATGAGCGCTCGCACTGCTGCGGCTTCTTCCACAGATGGAGAGGTGAGCCCCACTTCTGCTGTGGCTCCGTGGGTGCTAGTGAAGAGGGTATCGAAATGCAGATTGCTTAGGGCCGATAGGGTGAGTGGCCCGACGAGGGCCTCGCTGGGGGTGCGTTTACCGCCGGTGACGAAGAGGTCGGTGTGAGGGGCGGCCTGGAACTGGTCGGCTACTCGAATGGAGTTGGTGATGATAGTGAGGTTAGAGCAGTCAGCCACTTCCGCTGCTACCGCGGCGCAGGTTGAACCTGCCGCAAAACCCACGGAGTCGCCGTCCTTAACGTGCCGCGCTGCTGCCCGGGCTATTTCTTGTTTGGCCTGCTGGTTGGTCTGACTTTTTTGTGTGTAGGTGGGGTTGTGGGTCGCTCGCACTGAGCGTGCTCCGCCGTGGACTTTGGCGATAAGACCCAGTGCGTCCAGCTCTGTGAGATCGCGGCGGATAGTGATGGGTGAGACGTCGAAAGTCTCGATGAGCTGGGCTGTGGTGATGCTGCCGTGGGTGTTGATTTCGTGAAGAATCTTGGCGTGGCGTTCGTCTGCAAGCATGTTACTCCTTGAAAGTGACCATATGTGTTCATAATAGTGCATAAATAATCATTTATGGTCACTTTTTGATCAAAAAAATATCAAAAAGACACCCTGAGGGTGCTAGAAATTTTCTTTGTAAAATTTTTCGCTACGTAGCTTGCATGGATAGAACTTTACTTGTAAAGTAATAACTGTTGAAAACAAACCGTACCGCTTGAAAGGCACAATCATGGCAGAACTCACCGCAGGCACCTGGAACTACGACTCAGCACACTCAGAGGTAGGCTTCACTGTGCGCCACGCAGGCATCACCAAGGTACGCGGCACCTTCGAACAGGTCGACGCCCAGCTCGTCATCGCTGACAACATCGCAGACTCCACCATCAAGGCAACCGCGCAGATCGCATCTGTTAACACCAACAATGCTGATCGCGATGGCCACCTGCGCAGCGCAGACTTCTTCGATGTAGACGCTCACGCCACCATGACCTTCGAATCAACCTCCTTCGACCTCAACGGTGAAGACCTGACCATCGCAGGCAACCTCACCATCAAGGGTGAAACCCGCCCCGTCACCTTCATCGGCGAATTTACCGGTGCAGTCGTCGACGCCTTCGGTGTTACCCGCGCCGGTGCATCTGTCTCAGCAACCATCTCCCGCAAGGACTTCGGCATCACCTGGAACGCCGCAGTTGAAGCTGGCGGCGTGCTGGTCTCAGATAAGGTCGTCATCAACCTCGATGTAGCCTTCACCGCTCCCGAAGCGTAATTAGACTCCCAGTGTGAGAACGCTGACGAGATAAAGCACACTGCTTGAGGCATATACCCAAGCCAAGGTGCAAAATCAGCTGGACTCGAGCTGATAGGTGTTGTGTAGCCCTGCCCTTCCCTGCTTTACGGTAGGGGAGGGCAGGTTGCTTTAACAGAAAGGACGCTCGTGGTCAGCTTCGTGGAGAGACACCAGGTGGTGCTCTACCTGCTTGTCCTGGCAGTGGGGGCTTGCGGCGTCCTTTGTGCCGGGGGTTGCGGGTCTTCTCAGCCGCTGGTTACCCCGACCCTTGGTGTGCTGCTCTTAGCCACCTTCCTGACGATTCCGCTCCATGGCCTTCTGGAATCCGGGGCGCTCACCGGTTTTACTAAAACTCTGCTGGCTCTCAACTTTCTTCTAGCACCCCTGATGGTGGCGCTACTTCTGCTGGGGCTTCTGCTCTTCCGTTCCGCCGGTATCTGGCGAGGGGAGTTTCTGGCTGACGGTACCCTCTGGCAGGCCCTGCCGCAGCTGGCAGCCGCTCTAGCTGTGGTGGTAATTCCCCTGCTGGGTGCAGCTCTTATTCAGGGAGCAGGTGGGCACCTGCAGAAATACTCTGAAGATGCAGCGAGTGGTTTGATGGTGCCCCTGATGGTGCTGGTGCTTGCCCTCACTCCGGCCGCTTATGCCGTTCATGTCACCCAGCCCGCCTCGTATCTTATACCCCTGGCCTACTTATATGCCCTATACGCTATATGTATGGGGTTGCTTTCTGGCTCCCTCCTGCGACGCTGGGGCAGGGCCCTACCCGCACCCGAGCGGGTTGCCCTCTACCGCACACAAAAATCCCCGCTACCGTAGGCCGGTAACGGGGGTAGAGGAAGGGGAGCGGACGCCTAGCCCGCCACCGCCTGCCACACAAAATAAATAGCCACAGCGGCAACCACACCAAACAGCGCCCACCGGCGCAGCTTGGTCTCAAACCGGGCGGCACGAATATCGGCGCGCTGCTCCAGCGTCTCGTTCGGATCAACCGGCGCTAAGTTCGAGGGGTTGGTTGTCTCAGGTTTCTTCTCAGCCACAGTGGCACCTAGTGCCAGCGGGTGGTCATAACCAGACCCACCATCATGAAGCCAATGCCGATACCGATATTCCAGTTACCGATACCCGGAATCGGGTATACCGACTGGGAAATGTAGAAGGTAATAATCCACAGCACGCCAATCACAATCATGGCGAACATAATCACGCGATACCAGAGGGGGGTCGGCGACGGGAAGTCATCGTCGCTGTACATCGACTCAGCAACGCGGCGTAGCTCCGCCTCTTCAAAATCCTCGTCACGAATAGACTTCGACTCAGCCACTTTTCCTCCAGTAGGGGAGCACGCTCCCGGCAGTTTACAAAATATACGGTCAGAGACGATTTTAACCGTACCACCTGAAAAAGTTCTAACATTAAACAGTCCCCCGCAACCGTCCCACGCCGAGGTGAGATGTGACCACAGCAGCCCCCACCGCTAGCCACCGAAACAGCCCAGGTGTCCGGCGTACCCCCCTGCAATGGGTTATCCAAATCATCGGCGAACTGCTTATCACAGCTGGGATTATCCTGCTTCTCTTCGTCGCCTGGCAGCTCTGGTGGACCAACATCGACGCCAACCGCACCCAGCAGCAGGCCGTCGACAGCCTCATCCAAGAATTCAACAGCGGCAGCGGACGCCCCGGCCCCGCTACCACCGGCCAGGGTGAGAACACCGAGGGGGCGGCGTCCGAAAACGTCGTACCCGACTACGACCCCGCCAACCCACCGGTTGCCACCCCGCCTGCCTACGGGCAGGCCTACGGCGTGGTCTACATTCCTCGCCTGGGCCAAAACTACGCCCGACCCCTCGCCGAAGGCGTAGGTACCGATGTGCTCGATACCCTGGGTCTAGGGCGCTACCCCAGCAGCCAGATGCCCGGTGAATACGGCAACTTCGCCCTGGCAGGTCACCGCCAAACCAACGGTGCGGTGCTCGATAATATCGACCTGCTCCAAAACGGCGACAACATCTACGTGCGCACCGCCGAGGGCTACTACACTTACCGGGTCTACGAGCACACAATTGTGCTCCCCACCCAGATAGAGGTCATCGCCCCTAACCCCGACCAGCCTGAAGCGCCCCTCGCCGAGGCAGACCGCCGCCTACTCACCCTCACCAGCTGCCACCCCCGCTATGGCGATACCGAACGCTACATCGTTCATGCCGAATTTGTCAGCTGGCAGCCAGCTGAAGCCGGTGCCCCCGAAGAAATTGCCGGCATCGCCGGCTAAAGCCAACCACCGCCGTCCACCCCAAGGAACCCCCCATGTACGCCTGGATTTTCCGCCACCTACCCGGCCCCCTGTGGCTGCGCATCATTATCGCTATCGCCCTCATAGCTGCCGCCGTCTACCTGCTCATGGAACACGTCTTCCCCCACTTCGCTGAATACAGCCCCTTCAACACCGACGTGACCATAGAGCAATAAGCGCCGGACGTCCGCCCCACCCCGTGCGATAGAATCAAGACACCATCACGAAAGGGCAGGTGCCATGACCAAAATCCTCGTCATCGATAACTACGACAGCTTCGTTTTCACCCTGGTCGGTTACATCCAGCAGCTCGGCGCTGAAACCACCGTTATCCGTAACGACGAACTGACTCTTGACGAGACCATCGCCCTCGCCCAAGAGCACGACGGTGTGCTCGTCTCACCCGGCCCCGGCAACCCTGCCGAAGCGGGCGTCATCATCGACGTCATCAAGTGGGCCAAAACCGCCAATAAGCCCCTGCTCGGCGTCTGCTTGGGCCACCAGGCCCTTGCCGAAGCCTTCGGCGGGGTTGTAGGCCACGCCCCTGAGCTGATGCACGGTAAGACCTCTCAGCTGGTCCACACCGGCCAGTCCGTCTTCAAGGGGCTGCCTAGCCCCTTCACCGCCACCCGCTACCACTCCCTCGCCGTTGAACCTGCCACCCTGCCCGCTGAACTAGAGGTTACCTCCAGCACCGATAACGGCATCATCATGGGCCTGCGCCACGTCACCGCCCCCCTGCACGGCGTACAGTTCCACCCCGAATCGGTACTTACTGAAGGTGGCTACCTCATGCTCGGTAACTGGCTCGAAGAAGTAGGTTTAGAAGGGGCCGCAGCCCTGGGCGCTACCCTCTCTCCCCTCATCGATCCGGCAGCCTAACACCAGCCTGATAGCCCAAAAACCCCTATAAGAAAGCCGCCCTCCCCACATGCGGGGGCGGCTTTCTTATAGGTTTAGCACCACCTAGTTGTTATTGTTACCGCTTGCGCCCGCTGCTGCGCTCGGGGTGGCCTGGGCAGTGGCCGTAGCGGCAGGCTGGGTGGCCTGAGCGGTAGCCGCTGCACTCGGTGCGGTAGTAGCTGCCGTGCTGGGGGCGCTGGTCGCTACAGGGGCAACCGCCACGCGAATAGTCACGGTTGAACCCTGTTCAATCAGGGTTCCGGCAGTGGCACTCTGTGAGATAACGGTGCCAGCGGGCTGGGCGGTGGTGGTGACGGTTTCGATATTGGTGCTCAGCAGGGTATCTGACGCGGTCAGTGCTGCGATAGCGGCATCGCGGCTCAGGCCGACCAGGCTGGGGACCTCAACCTTACCGTTGGAGAGAATGATATCGATGGTCGCACCGGCATCGGCCTGTTCGCCGGAGCCTGGGGTTACACCAACAACCATGCCCGCAGGGATAGTGGGGCTGTTGACGGTGGTGGTGCGGCCAGGCACGAAGCCAGCGTTCGTGAGGGTCTCACGCACGTACTGTTCACTCTGGCCCTCAAGGTTGGCGGGCACGGTCAGTACAGCCGGGCCGGACGATACAGTCACAACGATCTCACTGCCCTCTTCAGCTTCAAGACCGGTCACGGGGGAGGTCTTGATAACTGAACCCTTGGGGATGGTGTCGGAGTGCTCTTCTTCGAACTTGAGCGCGAAGTTCAGGTTACGCAGCTGGGTTTCAGCCTCTTCCTTGGTGAGGCCCTGAACCGCAGGAACCACGTGGACGGGAACCTCGTTGAGCTTGGCCTGGTAGTAGAGCACGGAGCTCACACCGAAAGCAGCTAGCAGGAGGATGAGCAGGGTGGTGAGGGCCTTGCCCCAGGCGTTACGTCGGCGCTTTTTGCGGGCCTTAGCCGGGTCCTGGCCGTAGCCGTAACCGTAGAGTTCTTCGTCGGTGTATTCAGACTGGGCGTTGTCGAAGAAGCTACCAATGCCGGCTTCTTCGGTTTCGCGCGGAGTAGCGGCAACAGCGCCTGCTGGGGTGTCTGTGCCCAGGGCAGCTGCACCGAAAGCGGTGGTTGCTTGGGTGGGATCCTGGTCGCTACCGGTAAGTATGCCGCTTTGGGCATCTTTGAGGGCGGACGCGAATTCGCCGGTGCTCTGGTAACGGCTGGCAGGGTTCTTGGCCAGGCCCTTGAGTACAGCAGCGTCGAGAGCTGGGGAGACCTCTTCTGAGGCGAAGGCGCTGGGAGGCTGAGGGGTTTCGCTCAGGTGCTTACCGGCCAGTTCCACGTTGGTGGGGGCGTCGAAGGGGGAGCGCCCCGCCAGCATCTCGTACACCACGCAGGCAGCCGAGTAGACATCACTGCGGGCGTCGACGGTCTCACCGCGAGCCTGCTCGGGTGAGATGTAGCGGGCGGTACCCATGACGGTGTTGGCCTTGGTGAGGGCGTCACCGGCCTCTTCGGCGGCGCGGGCAATGCCGAAGTCCATGACCTTAATCTGGCCGGGCTCGCCCAGCTCACGGTCCTCTGCCGTCTGGGGCAGAATCATGACGTTGGCGGGCTTGATATCGCGGTGCACGATACCTGCGCTGTGGCTGTAGTCGAGAGCCTCGAGAATCTGCACACCGTAGGCTAGGGCCTGGGCCTGGTCGACCTCGCCGCGAGACATGGCGTCGCGCAGGGTGGTGCCCTGAACCAGCTCCATGACCATGAAGGGCACAGAGACCTCAGAGCTACCTACCTGAATATCGAAGGAGCCGGTGTCGTAGACACCTACGATAGAGCGGTGGTTGAGGGCCGCGACAGCCTCTGCCTCGCGCTGAAAACGGGCGCGGAAGATGACGTCCTGAGCATGCTCAGTCCGTAGCACCTTGAGCGCAACCTTGCGCCCCAGGCGTGTATCAACCGCCTCGTAGACGGTCGCCATGGCGCCGGAGCCGATAACGGCTCCGACCTCGTAGCGCTGATCGATAGTTTCAGGAACCTGCTGGTCCATGTATTCACCCATCATTTCCGGTGGAGTTTAGTTGCCGGTTGAATCAGCACTCGGTGAGGCTGATTCGGAGCCGGTGGTTGACTGTGATGCTGAGGCGCTCGGCGATGCGGATGCCGATGCGCTGGCTGCGGGGGCCTTGGCTACGTAGACGTCTACGCTGCTCCCTACTTCAACGCGGGAGCCCGAGGTGGGGCTGGTGCGTAGCACGGTGCCTTCGCGGGCACTGCTGCTTTCTTCAAAGTGAATCTGCACGTTCACGCCCAGGGCGGTAATCGCGTTGATGGCCTCTTCAGAGTCTGTACCCTCCAGATTACTTGGTAGGGTCACTGATTTGGGGCCGGTGGAGTACTGCACGGTAATGGTTTCGCCCACTTCTACGCTACCGGTAGGTGAAACGGAGAGCACGGTGTCTACAGCGGAGTCGGAGGTGACGCCGGTGGTGCGGGTTGAGAAGCCCATAGCGGTGAGTTCGTTGACGACCTCATCGAGGGAGCGGCCCTCGAAGGAGGCTGAGTCAATCTCTACCCGGGTTTTCTCGGTGCTGGTTTCGCTGGCACTGGGGGTGGGTGAGATGCTGACGGTTGAGACGGTACCCGAGGCGGTGGGGGTGCTCTCGCCGGTAGTGCTGGAGCGGTTACTTCCCGCTAGTACAAACCAGACGACGGCGGCAATGAGGAGCAGGGCAAGCACCAGGGACACCCAGCCCCAGGGGCTTTTCTTCTTTGCCGGGGGCTCGGCTGTCGGGTAGGCGGCAACGACCGGGGCACTGGGTACACGGGCGGTGGTGGGCTCGGGTTCGTGGTGGGCTCCTGAGCCAAACTGGGTTGCTGCGGGAGCCACTGTGGTGGGGGCCGTCATGACCTGGGTGGCCTGGGTATCTGCCCCCTGCGGCAGGAACTTGCCCAGGGGCGGTACAGCCTTGATGGCGGCCGGGATGTCGCGGCGACGGATAGCGTCGATAGCGGACGCCAGCGCGGTTGCGGTCTCGGGGCGGTCCGCCGGGTCCTTGGAGAGCAGGCACATGATGAGCGCTGCTGCGGGGACGTCATTGGGCAGGGGCGGCGGCGGGTCGTTGACCTGCGCCAGGGCGATGGCGATCTGCGATTCGCCGGTGAAGGGGCGCTTGCCTGCCAGGCACTCGTAGCCGATGATGCCCAGGGAATACATGTCTGAGGAGGGGGTGGCCTGCTGGCCGGTTGCCTGCTCAGGCGCCAGGTACTGGGCGGTGCCCATGACCTGGCCGGTGGCGGTCAGAGGTACCTGGTCAGCCAGGCGGGCGATACCGAAGTCGGTGACCTTCACCCGCTCGTCCGGAGTGATAATCAGGTTGCCGGGCTTCACGTCGCGGTGCACGAGACCCTGGGCGTGGGCGGCTGCCAGGGCGCGGGCGGTCTGCGCCATGATATTGAGGATGCGGTCAGCAGGTAGCTGCTTATCGCGCTCAATGATGTTAGACAGCGGCTCACCGGGAACCAGTTCCATGACCAGGTAGGCAGAGCCGTCCTCTTCGCCGTAGTCAAAGACGTTGGCGACACCGGGGTGGTTGAGCAGGGCGGTGTGGCGGGCCTCGGCGCGGAAGCGCTCCAGGAAGCCAGGGTCGCCCGTATATTCCTCTTTCAGAATTTTTACGGCGACGGTACGGCCCAAGACCTTATCGCGCGCCTTCCAGACCTCGCCCATACCGCCAATTGCGATACGCTCGGTCAGGGTGTAGCGACCACCAAGAGTCACATCTACCGAAGGCCTCACTTGTTCAACACCGCCTCAAAAAGTTGTTTACCTGCGGGAGCAGCAAGCTGCGCCCCTGTTGTGACGTCTACACCTTCATAGACTACCGCGATAGCTACCTGCGGGTCGTCAGCCGGAGCGAAACCAGTGAACCAGGAGTTGTTCAACCCCGTGTCTCCAATTTCAGCGGTACCGGTCTTACCGGCCACCTGAACCCCGCTCACCGCGGCGCCCGAGGCGATACCGTTACTCACGCCGTTTACCATCCACTCTGTTACCTGGTTGGCGATATCGGCTGAGGTGGAGCGTCGTAGCTCCTCAGCTGAGAACTCATACAGCGAGCTGAGGTTGTGAGACTTAACCGACCTAATCAGGTTGGGTTTCATCTGCACACCATCGTTCGCGATAGCTGCGCTCATCATGGCAACCTGCAAAGGGGTGGTCTTCACATCGTACTGACCAATAGACGCCTGTGCTAGCTGGCTGTCTTCCATGCTGGTCGGGAAGACCGACTGTGACACGGTCAGGGGAATCTGAAGGTCTTGCCCGTAGCCAAAGTTGCTTGCAGCCTGGGCGATGGTTTCTTCGCCCAGGTCCATAGCAATCTGGGCAAAGGGGGTGTTGCAGGACTGCGCCAGGGCCCACTCGATGGTGGCGGACGTGCGGGTTGAGCACTGGCCACCGGTGTAGTTGGGCAGGGTGACGGTGGTGTTCGGCAGGGTTAGGTTCTGCGGGTTGGGAATCACCGAGTCCGCATTGTATTTACCCGATTCGAGGGCGGCTACGGCGTCAATAATTTTGAAGGTTGAGCCGGGTGTGTAGGTGTCGCCCGCGATAGCGCGGTTGTAGAGCGGGTGGTTGGCGTCCTCATTGAGGGCCGCGTACTGGGCCAGCACCGACTCGGCATTGTGAGACGAGAGGGTGTTGGGGTCGTAGGAGGGTGTGGACACCATAGCCAGGAGTTCGCCGGTCTTGGGGTCGAGGGCCACGATAGAGCCCTTGTAGCCGTCCAGCAGGTCGTAGGCCAGCTGCTGGAGCTCACTGTCGATGGTCAGCTCAACGCTGGCCCCCTGGGCGGTGTTGCCGGTGAACATCTGGGCCAGGCGGTCGTAGAACTGGGCGTCGGAGTTGCCCGAGAGCTGATCGTTCATGGCAGATTCCAGGCCGGTTGCCCCGTAGATGGACGAGAAGTAGCCGGTGAGCCCCGCGTAGAGCTCGGGCTGGGAGTAGGTGCGCTGGAAGGCATAGCCGTCGTTCGACTCTACGGACGAGGCAATCTCGACGCCGTCAACCACAATGGACCCGCGCTGGGAGCCGTAGCTTTCGTAGAGGGTGCGGGAGTTCCAGGCGTTGGCCTGCAGGTTTTTAGCGTCGAAGAATTGGATATAGGTCAGGGTGCCCAGCAGCATCACGAAGACGCAGGCTGCAGCGATCCATGCCCGGCGGATAGCTTTATTCACCGCGAGCACCTCCTGAACGGTTGGTTTCGGTAATTCTAGAAATGACGGACGTGGCGCCCTCGGGCTCGTAGCCTTCGTAGTCGATGCTGTCTGCTTCGTCGAACTCTTCTACCACGTGCGGGGCACGGGCGGTGTGGGAGATAGCGAGCAGGATGGCTACGATGACCCAGTTTGAGAGTAGGGAGGAGCCGCCTGCGGACATGAAGGGGGTGGTGAGGCCCGTCAGAGGAATTAGGCGGGTGACGCCGCCAATGACCACGAAGAGCTGAATCACGATGAGGGCCGAGAAGCCGGCGGCTAGGAGCTTGCCGAAGGCATCACGGGTGCCTAGGGCCGCACGGAAACCGCGGGAGACCAGCAGCAGGAAGAGCATAAGAATCGCTCCCAGACCCAGCAGACCCAGCTCTTCACCGAGGGCAGTGATAATCATGTCTGAGTTGGAATACGAGACGAGGTCGGGTCGTCCGTTGCCCCAGCCGCGTCCGAACAGGCCGCCAGAGGCCAAGCCGAAGAGGCCCTGCACGATCTGACCCGAGCCACCCAGGGGCTGGTTATAGATTTCGGAGTCAAAAGCGTGCACCCAGGAGTTGATGCGGTAGTAGACGTGGGAGATGTAGTTGTAGGCCAGCACGCCGCCAGCAGTTACAAAGAGCAGGCCCAGGGCAACCCAGGTGAGGCTCCCGGTTGCCAGGAAGAGCATGGCCAGGAAGATGCCGAAGAAGAGGATAGCCGAGCCCAAGTCGCGCTGGAAAACCAGCACCGCTAGCGAGACAAACCAGGCGATAAACATGGGGGCCAGGTCTTTAAAGCGGGGCAGGCGTACCGGGCCGATACGCTTACCGGCCAGCATAATCAGGTCGCGGTGGGTTGAGAGATAACCGGCGAAGAAGATAGCCAGGGTGATCTTGGCGATTTCACCGGGCTGGAAGGTGCGGCCGCCGAGCGAAATCCAGATACGGGCACCGTTAATTTCGGTACCGATGACCGGTAGCAGCGGCAGCAGGAGCAGCACAATCGAGGCAGCCAGAGAGATATAGGTGACCTTCCGCAGGACCCGGTGGTCGCGCAGGAAGAAGAGCACCACAGCCGAAACAATCATGGCTACGCCGGTCCACATGAGCTGGGCGGCCCCCGCGTTAGCGGTGGTGGTCAGGTCGATACGGTAGATCATGGCTAGACCCAGCCCGTTGAGAGCCACCGCAATTGGCAGAATAAAGGGGTCGGCGTAGCGGGCCCGCATATACATGACGGCATGCAGTACCAGGGCACCCACACCCTGAACGGTGAGAGCCTGTACCCACATGTGGTTCTCCAGGGCCGCTTCGGGGTCTACCAGGTACATGGCGGCAGGGCAGAGCAAGACCGCGAGCACAGTGAGTACCAGTTCGGTCAGTCGGCGGGAGCGGGGCAGCTCAACCGCAGGTGCGGCAGATGAAGCGCTCACTAGTTACCTCCCTGGGTAGTTGTGCTGGTATCGGGTGTTGGGCTGGTTTCGGACGCCGGGATCGGCTCACCCGAGGCACTGGCAGAGGTGCTCGGGGTAGGCTCCGCTGTGGTGACGGTTCCCGGCGTGACCGTAGCCGGTAGCTGGTCGCGCAGATTCTGCACAATCTGCTCAGCCTCGTCCTGGCTCGTGGCGGTGATAGTGCTGCGTAAAAGCGACTGCGAGAACTCCGGCAGGGAGCTGACCTCAATATCGGTCTCTTCCACCACACTGTTCAGGCTCACCGGCCCCAGGGACTGGTTGATGCCGTTGAACACCGTCACGTGGTCGTCCTTAACACCCACGTAGTACTGAGTTTTAGTCCACGAGAAGAAGCTCCAGGCGCTCGCCGCAAGAACCGCCAGGGTCAGGGCCACCACGAAGACCCGCATGGGCCAGCGGTGGGGCGACGGCGCTACCTCGTTGCTCAGGGCAACCCGGTATTCCTCGGGCAGCTCAGCGGGTTCCAGGGTCTGATTGGCCTGCTGCTGCGAGAGAGTGCTGATGTTCTGGGCCGTGCGGGCTGTCACCGCCGGAATCATGCCGGTCTGGGTTGCGTTAGCGGCAGCTCCCACCAGGTCGTGGGGTCGCTCCGAGAGCTCCTGGCGCAGGACGGACGCCGGGGTCGGCTCGTCCTCGCCGTCACCGGTGGTGGCGGTGGCGGTGTCCACCCCGGCCTTAACCGTCATGGTGTTGAGCACGCCGTCGGTGAAGGATTCGCCACGCCACTTGCCGTGGCGCAGGGCGTTACGCATCTTGGCGTGCTGGGGCATGCGGCGGCGCCAGGGGGCGCGGTGCTCGCCGTCCTCGTCTACCGGCTCACCGGCGTCCGCTCCCTCTGCCTCGCTGTCGCTAGAAGGGGGCTCAGAGGCCTCCTGCTCCACGGTGGGGTAAACCCCCACCAGCTCGCCGTCCTTACCGTACTTACGCACCGGAATAATTGGCTGCGGGGCGGTAATCGCCGCAGATAGGGAATCCTCGCTAATGACCTGCAGGGCCACCACGGTCACGTTATCGGGGGCGCCGCGTTCCAGGGTCATATCGGTCAGAATATCGACCACCTGCTGCAGGTCGCCGGTGGAGCGCATGACCGTCTCAATCTCAGCTACCTGCACCACGGCGTCCAGACCATCAGAGCTCAGCACCCACTTTTCGCCCACCACGGCGTCCAGGGTGCGAAGTTCAAGCTCGGGGGAGGCATCAACATCGCCCAAGACGCGCATAATCACGTTCTTGTGCGGGTGGGCCTCAGCCTCCTCGGGGCTAATACGCCCCTCCTGCAGCAGGCGCTGCACAAAGGTGTGGTCGGTGGTGACCTGCTCAAACACACCGTCGCGCAGGCGGTAGGCGCGCGAGTCACCAATATGGGCCATCTCAATGCGGTCGCCATCAATCAGCAGAGCCGTGCAGGTGGTACCCATACCCGCCAAACGCGGGTTCAGCGCCACCAGCTCATTCATGATGATATTGGCATTCACGATCTCATCAGCCAGGTACACCCCGGCATTACCCTCAAAACCTGCCCGGTCAAGAGGGGTCAAATCAAGCACCGTGGTCGCCGACGCAACGTCGCCGCCCACATGCCCGCCCATACCATCGGCAACAACCGCCAGGTAATGGCCCGCATACCCCGAATCATCGTTTTTAGAGCGCACTCGCCCCACATCGGAGCGGGCCGCAAAACGGAAAGCGATACTCATGCACTAGGCTTTCAGCTGCATGGTGGTGCGGCCAACCCTAAAGAGCTGGCCAGCCTCAATCGGAGTAGCACGGGTCAGGCGGGTATCACCCACAAAAGTACCGTTGGTTGACCCCATATCTTCAAGGAACCAGCGCGACCCCTGCGGGAAAAGACGGGCATGACGGCCCGAAGCGTAGTCGTCCTGCAAAGACACCTCAATATCGGTGGCGCGGCCAATCGTCACCGGGCTATCGCCCAGACGCATGGTAGCCCCGGCCTGGGTGCCGTCCACAATCGTCAGTAGGGACGGACGCGCCGGAGGGGCAGCTACTGGCACCGGGTGGGCGGGAGTCGCAGGAGCAACCGGCGCATCAACAGCGGCGTCCTCAAACTGAGCCCGCGCAGTGCGGATATTACGCCCCACACCCAGGTCGCGGCGCGACGCGGCAAGAACCATAAAAATAAACAGCCACAGCAGGCCCAAAAAGGCAAAACGCAAAACCGTCACGGTAATTTCAGATGCCACAAGCTACCCCTTACGAACCATCAGACGGAAAACAATACGGGCCCGGCCCATCTCAATCACAGAACCGTTACGCAGCTCAGCCCGGCCGTGCAGGCGTTTACCGTCGAGGTAAGAACCGTTCGTGGACCCCAGATCAACCGCAAGGTAGGTGCCATCTTGCTCCACAATATCGAGGTGGCGGCGTGAGACACCCGTATCTTCAACGGTGATATCTGCATTGGAGCCGCGCCCCAGGGTGACCGGCAAATCGCGCACCACAACGCGCTCGCCGTTGATGTCGAGCACCACCTGGGGGGTAGAGGCGGGGCGGTGAGACTGCGGCAGCTGGTGGGCGGGCACCGGCTCGGTGCGCGGTGGCGCTGCCGGGCGGGTGATGCGCGTGGGGAGCTGCTGCTGGGCGGACGCCGGGTGGGCAGGCGCTGCCTGAGGGGCAGGTGCCGGGGCGGATTCGTCCTGAGGGGCCTGCATCTTCTTCACCGCGCTGGTGATATCGAAGCTGCCCGGTTCAAGTTCGTTGTTGAGCGAGAAGGTCACGCGCACCGCCCCGCGCAGGGAGTAACCCTGGTCGCGGGCGTGGCGGATGACTACGTCGCAGAGCTCTTCAGCCAGGGGCACACCCCACTGCTGGGCCCGGGAAAAGTCACTGGCAGAAAATTCGGCGGTGAAGTTATTGGGGGCGATGGTACGCCCGGACGAGACGGAAAAGGCCTTGTTGTCCATCTCGGTGCGGAGCCGGTTGGCGATATCTACGGGCTCAAAAGTGCCGCCCTTGCTGAAGGTGCCACGCACGGCCTTTTCTAGGCCCTGTTCAAGTCTGTCGATGAACCCCATGCTTGCCTCCTTCAACACAAAACTACGGGCGCACCGCGCCGTGTTCTGCGGGTGCTCGAGCTGATTCGCTGCGCAGGGTATGCGCACAGCCTAAGCTTCTAGTCTAGTGGATAACCGTAAAAACTCCCCGGGAAAACCTGGTAAAGCCCTGCTGTCTCACGGGTTGTGGGGTAGGGAGCGGACGCCCGTGCGCTGGTTTTGGGCGTCTTTCTGGCTTGTATGTGGTTGAGGACACTTAATTTCGGTTGGACATCTTCTTCGCGGGGTATGTATAGTTATCTTCGTTGCTCATTCAGCAACGATAAAAAATGAATAATGCGCAAGTGGCGGAATTGGCAGACGCGCTGGCTTCAGGTGCCAGTGATCGCAAGATCGTGGGGGTTCAAGTCCCCCCTTGCGCACAGAGAAGAAAAACCCGTTTTTCCTAGTAAAAGCTAGGGGGAGCGGGTTTTTCGTGCCCAAAATAGGCCCCGCCACGTAAATACCACGTAAATGTGTTGAGCAACGTACCGGCGCAGGTGTCTGGTTTCGAGGTGCTTAGAGGGGGCCGGTTGCAGGTATCTGCGAGCGCGGTTAGGGTATGCGCGGTGGGCACGCTAGGGGCAGCGGACAGCGGTGGGGGCGGTGGGCTTGTCGCTGTGTTGAGAGATGTGGGGCAGCTGGTGGCCGGGGTTGGTGTCGGCTTGGGGTGCGCCGGGTTGTGGGGTGCTCCCTTGGGGCGGTGAGTGTCTACGGGGCCGCGGGTCTTCCCATCTGAAGCAACCACCGGGATTTTCCTGGTAGTGGCCCATGGCTTCCCCTGAGGTCGTGTGTTCCGTCTGGGATGTCCTCAACAATGTTTAGGTCATGTCTTAGGGGTACGCACTTTTGCGCACTCTTGTTGGCGGCCCCGCCAATTTCGGCACGACTAGGCACGGAGGGGGCTTTGCGCTACCCCCTTAGCTGGTGGGCTTGTAACCTGTACACACTTCGGCTTGCTATGTACGGGCGGTAAGCCCTGCTGCGGGTTAGGAAGGTTGCACCCTATCCCTGGTGGCTGTCACCCTGGCGTACGTTTTTCGTCCCGTTGGCCTAGCTGGTTGGTGTGTCAAAACCTTCTGTAGCGAGGTTTCAAAACCGACAGGTTGTAGGTTTCAAGGTTTTTACCTGACCGGGTAAAAATGGGTGGTAGGTCTTACTGTCGGTTCCAGCTGCCGGGATTTTCCTGGTAACTGCTGATGGTGGGATGTGCGCTCGCAGGGGTGGGGCGCGCAAGGTGGAGGTTATTCCCACCCAGCTGCCTCAACTTTCTTTAGGTAGCTGGGTGAGGCCTGACCCCTGGAGTGTTCACCATGGGGTAGCTACTACTTACCCCACTGTGAACCCTGAACCGTACATTTTCTCGTTTGCTATGACAAGCGGTATTGCCCTTATGCGGCCTGTGGGGGGTGTCCCCCACCCCTTAGCGGGGTCGGTGTGGTGTTCTTTTTTGCCCTACTGGTGAGAGTGAGGGGCTTATATCGCCGTCTGGCGGTCTGCTGATTCCTGGAGGTAGCAAGACATTTGGGCGGTGCGGCGGGGCAGAGAATGGCCCGGTGGTGCGGGTTCTACGGTATGCGCGGTGTGGCCCACTGCTCCAGCTGGTGGGCTATCTTCTCAAAGGTTAGGGTGTGTTCCGCTACCTGAACAACGAACTGGGCTTGCTCGTTATCTTCAAGCTCTTCTAGGGGGAGGATATCCCAGCCGTTCAGGCTGAGGAAAAGGATGGTGCAGGTGTAGGCGGTGCGTTTGTTGCCGTCCGTAAAAGGGTGATTCTGTACCAGTGCCTCTAAAAGGGCTGCGGCTTTATCAAACACGCCGGGGTAGAGTTTGTGGTCTGCGTAGCTGGTAGTAGGGCGGGCTAGGGCGCTCTCTAGGAGGTGTTCCCCGCCGGGTTTTAGGTGCTGGCCCGGTGCTAGGCGGGCGTGTACTGCTAGGGCTTGTGCAAGGGTTAGGTAATGCACGGGCGCAGGTTACTGGGTGGCGAGGATGGCGTTTACGCCTTCTAGTCGGTCAAGGACGGCTTCTAGGGTTTCGTCGAAGTCCTGGGCTGTGATGGTTTCGTTAATGGCGGTAGTCATAGTTAATGTGCCTTCTTGCAGGCTAGTGGTTGGGGTGCTCGTTATCGAGGTGGGTTAATCCTAGCGTTAAATGCTGGAGGTCAGCTAGGGGGCAGGGTCACCACCGCAATTCCTCTTGTGTGGAATATGTGGGGTGCGCTCGCAGGGCGTTCATCTCTACCTGCTGGCTGTCTAGACGGCGGGTAGCGATTTTCACTACCCGCGCCCAGTTGCGGAGATTTTCTCCGTGGCTGCCCCGCGCATTTTCCTGGCGTCCTGCTGCACCCTCATAGCCTTAGGGACAGGTTCGGGGGGATATTTCTCTATACCGAGGGGCGTGACTGACCCCTGCCGGGGTGGGGGATAGCCCCCTACCCCTTTCTGCGCGCCGTGTATGCCGTTTTGCGGGGCTGGAATAGGAGGGGTGCCCTCTTAGCCTGTTGGCGTGCTGTTAGGGGTTCTGGGGGTTAATTCTGGTTCTACGGGGCAGGGCTAGGTGACGTCGGGGTGCTGATGTCATCGCCCCACTCAGGGGCAGGGGTCGGCGGCCTCGGAATTGCCGAGGACATCGTTTATTCAGGGGTAGGGCTAGGCGCTGGTGTCGCCGCGCTGCTGGCAGAAGATGGAGCAGAACGGGCAGGTATCAAAGCCAGTTGCGGCCAGGGCAGCGAGCGCGGCGCGTTCACTACCGGTCAGATGGATAGCGGCGGTGATGGACTCTAGGGGTGTGGTGGTGAGGGTGTCGAGGGCTGCGGTGGTGTTCTGCTGCGGGGACGGGTGCGGTTGGCTGTGGGCTAGTACGGCTCTTACCTGTTCTATGGTGGCGTGGGCGGGGTGGGGCGAAGCCGTGGGGCTACAGGTGAAACATGTGGACTTCGAGCGGTGCCGGTTGAGTATTGAACGTAATCTAGTTGAGGGCGGTGGTAGGTACGAGGACAAGGCCCCTAAGAGCGGTAAGGCGCAGCTGGTTCCATTCCCCCGATTTATCGCCCAATATTTGCGGGTGGCATGTAAGGACAAGCTAGGGGAGGCCAGTGTATTCACCCATAAGCACGGCGGCGGGTATCTAAAGCACCCTCATAGCTATAACGGCTGGTTTGTCCGTGCCTTGGCCGCCTCGGGTATTGAGAAGAAGATTACCCCGCACGATTTACGGCATAGTGCGGCGTCTTTTGCGTGGCTTCGGGTGCGCCGGTGCCCTTGGTTCAGAGAATGTTGGGGCATAAGTCTGCGACTATGACCCTTGATGTGTACGCGGATTTGTTCGAGGAGCAGGTGGACAGTGTGGCGGATGCTATGGACTTAGCTTATAGGGCTGCTGCATCCATAGTTTCAGGCGGTGGGGCCACGTAAATGTGCATGAAAACAGGCGAATTTGGTGTAAACTTACGTAAACGTTTTTCCTAGTCAAAATGGATATAAGGGCTGTGACTAGGGGCCTTGCAGGGGTTCAAGTCCCCTTTGCGCACAGAGAAGAAAAAACCCGTTTTTCCTAGTGAGAGCTAGGGGGAGCGGATTTTTTCGTGCCCAAAAGAGACTGGCACTTTCTCTTACTGATTGAGGGTAGCTACAGGGTCTAGTCGCGATGCCTTCCAGGCAGGGTAGATGCCAGCTAACACTCCAATAGCAAGACCTGATACCAGGCCTGTCACGATGGTCAACGGACTGATGATAGGTGTCCAGCTATTTACAAGACTAACTACCGCAATGCAGTTTACAGCCACAACGATACCCATGAGAGCACCTGCTGCGCTGGTCAGACAGGCCTCGGCCATAAACTGGGCGACTATACCGCGAGGTGGTAACCCCAGGGCCAGCCGTAGACCTACCTCCTGGCGGCGTTCAATAACAGCCACCAAAAAAGTATTCATAATGCCGACTGCACCGATAATGAGTGTGACCCCAGAGAGTAAAAGTAGCATAGTTCGCTGGGACTGCCCAATGGCGTCCTTAAGTTTTTCAGGCGAGGGTGGTAGTGCAGCGGTGAAGCTTTGGGGCTTATGGGGTGATAGGGCATAGGGGGCCTCAGTCGCTACCTGGCTGGCTGCACCGGGGTCAGTAGCTAAGGAAATAATGAGTGGGCCTGGTGTTTCCGTGGGTAGGTCCACTCCAAGGGGTAGGTAGAGAGCGCCGTAGTAGTCAGAGAGCGCAGTGTTTTCTTCGGCAACTCCAACAATGGTGATGGGCTGGTTTTCTGCGTAGAGGGTAAGCCCCGGTTGCCAGGTGATACCAAGTGCATTGAGCAGGGACTCACCAACTACTGCGATTCGTTGAGGGTTTTGGATATCGCTTTCGGTAAGGCTCCGTCCACTTATAATGTTTTGCCCTTGGGTTGTGAAAATATTGGGTGTTGCGCTGAGCAACTGTGCCTGTTGTCGGCCGGGAAAGTCCAGGCGCGTTTCAGGGGCGGTGGTAATGGTGAGCGAGCTAGTAGAAAGTGGTCGGATAAGACTGGCTGAACTTACCCCGTTGAGGTTTTCAAGTCGGCTGAAGTCGCTACTCTTCCATAGATCGACGGCCTGTTGAGCTGTCATTGCCTCTTGCCCCGTCTGGTTGACTGTAATGTGTCGTGCCAGGTAGACATTGAAGGCGGATGATATCTGACCTGATACGGTGGCGGTAAGCCCTACAGTCAGAACGAGTGAGGCCACACCGAGAGCGACCCCCAAAGCGGTGAAGAGGTTGCGCTTGAAGCGGTGGGTGGCTGCGTCCCAGGCTTCAGAGAGCCCAAGCTGTAGCCAGCGGGGTTTTTTCGAGACCGTCCCCTTACCGTTATACGCGGGTGAGGACGCCGCCGGGCGGCTTATCGAAGGAGTAACAGATTCTCTGTGGTTGGGGTACTGTGCGGAGGCACTACCCCGGTAGGGTTCCACGCTCAGATTTCCATCTGTGATGGTGATAGTGCGGTCACAGCGTGCCGCTACTGCGGGGTCATGAGTAACGATGACGGTGGTGCGGTCAGGGGCAGTGATGTCTCTGAGCATGCCCATTACTTCTTGCGACCGGGCAGAGTCGAGTGAACCGGTGGGTTCATCACAGAGCAGAAGCTTGGGTGAGGTGACTAAGGCCCGGGCGATAGCGACTCGTTGTTTTTCTCCGCCGGATAGGGTTGCTACTTTGGCTTGAGCCCTGTGTGTAAGCCCTAACATCTTTAGTGCGTCCTCTGTCTTCTCCCGCCTTTGGGCTGTTTTCAGCCCGAGATAGCGAAGAGGGAGTTCTACGTTGGAGGCAGTATTCTTGTGACCGATGAGGTGAAAGGCTTGGAAGACAAAAGATATGTTGGCTAGCCGAACAGCTGACAATTCTGCGGGGGAAAGTTGATGAACAGATTGCCCGTTGAGGGTATAACTCCCCTGGTTAGGGGTGCTCAGCAGACCCAGAATGTTAAGTAGGGTTGATTTTCCGCTACCTGATGGGCCTAAGATTGCCACGACCTCACCGGAGTAGAGGTCAAGATCAATTGAGTGCAGAATCTCCTCTGAGGAACCGGGGGTTTCAAATGACTTTCTTACGCCACGTAGGCTAATCAGGGGAGATGGGGCACTGCTGGTAGGCAGAGCTTCGGGAAACATCTTACTGGCCTCCGGTGACAAGCTTGATTTCATCGCCGACAGTTAAGGTTCCCGATAACGGCTGTACTTCGTTGAAGCCACCTGCGCTGTAGAGGACCGTAACTGGTATATCGGTTTCGTTTTGGCCATTAAGTACCGTGATAAAGGTTTGCCCTTGTTGTGACCAGAGAGCTGATGCTGGAACGACAGGTAGTTCACCTGATGATTCTGACAAAATGACTTCAGCACTAAAATTTGTAGTGGTTTCGGGTAGGTTATCTGGCTTTGAGGCAAGAATCTTTTTGTCAGTTGCCGTCTGGCCCTGGGCAGAAGAAATCTGTTGGTTGCCGTCAGATTTTTCATCTGTTTTTTCTGAGAGGACTCCTGTGAAGCCGGTGATAGTGGTGCGGATTTCTTCCTGCTGGGAATGAAGAACCAGGGTCATGCCTAGGGTAATCTCAGGGGAGAGTTCACCGGTCAGCCCCTTACAGGTTATCTGTTGCTGTGAGCCACTAATCTGGGCAATAGGAGCAGTTGCCACAGTGCCGGTGTTGCGGGGTGGGGAAATAATTTTCTGAGGCTCACTCATGATAATGAATGAGGACGCCCTGAACCCGCCGTCCTTCTGAGGTGCGGGGTAGTTAAAGCTGCGGTAGAGCGCTGCTAGTGCCTCAGCTGTGGTTTCGTCGAAAGTGCTAGCTTCTGCGCCATATCGTCCGTATTGGTAGCCTAGCTCAGTCAGGATATCGTTGAGCATTTTAGCGTCCGGTCCGGTGTCGCCCAGATATAAGTCGCGGTAAAAGGCGAAGGGGCCTACCCCGAAAAAGACGGGGTTGCCATTGATTTCAGCGACTAGAGATCCCTGGTTAAGCTCTTCGCCATCTACCACCGCTATTTTGGTGTATTGGGCGTTGGCAGGCAGTTCGCCTGTTGGTTGAAGAGCTGTAGCCACTTCGTAGCCCAGGGAACATTGCACAGGGATAGAATCACTGAATTTTTGATTGCTGACTTGGGCCGTCATTATAGATGCTGGGGGTGGTGATGCTTCGGCTTCTTGCTGGGCGACAGTTTTAAATTTGCCCGCTACTATCAGGGTTACTACCGTGCAGAATAGCACTAGAATCGCCAGTGCTATGCCCTTTTTCTTGTTCACGGCGGATACCTCCTTTGTGTCAAAGGGTTATTGAGAAAGAATTTTTGGTGCATTAGTCTCAGCTAATTTTTTAGCATCAGAAATTTGCTGAATAATATTCTGATTGTCATTTAAGAAGGTGGTGAGATAAGCATTATAAATATCTAAAAGTTGTGATTCGTAGTTAATTTTTTCTCGGCACTGAGCATCTGCTGTTGCGGTGTCTATAGTTTGCTGATCTGGGTATTTTGCAATGATGGAAGGTGACTCGTATTCAAGTTGATAATCATTCTTCATGCAGTTAGACCACTGTGTGTTGAGTTCCTGCGTTCTGGGGTCGCTCGTTGCAGCGTTGAGATAGGGGAGAGGGAGGTTAAGAGAGCCCCCTTCAAAGAAAACCCCGGTTTCGGTATTGCCGAAGAGTTCTGAGTAGGCTGAGGCTATACAGCTATCCTCTTTGACCCCGCCAGGTACGCCCTCGACTGAGATGATTTTTGAGTCAGAAGTTCCGGAGAAGGCTTCCATCGCCCCTGGAGCATCGAGGCCGACGCTTGCCTCTGTGAGAGCTGAGGCCTGATTCTGGTACCCAAAACTTCGAGCTTGGTCAAGGGTTAATTGAGAAGGGCTGATGAGGGTGCGGAGGGAACGCTGGCTTTGTTTGTTGCTGGGGACGTAGGTGAACCCACGAGAGGCCATACATGATGTGAGGGCCTTTTGTTGCGCTTCGTACTGAGTGGGGGTAAGCGAGAAAAGTTGGTCAATTTTTTGTAGTGCCTGAGCATCTACTTGGGCAGCGGCAACAATGGTTTGACTCTTGTCTTCTGTGTCTGCTGTTTCTTTGTTTCCTGCTGAGCAGCCAACTAGGAGTGCTCCTGTAGCGATTAGCGTAAGGCTCTGTTTAAAGTTGAACATGATTTGTCCTTAGAAAAGGTAGGAGTGCTGGGGCCTTGATAAACCCCAGCACTTTCTGATGGGGACTAGGCGCGCTTTACGAAATCTGCTTTGTCATTGAAGTTAACACTTCTCAAATCATCTTCATATCAGCCTGGAGGAAGAACCTGGCCGATATACTCAGTCCCGTTGCGCCATTCCCCAATAGCTTCAGGGGTAATATCGTTTGCGTTGGTCCAGGACGAAGCTTAATCGTGCAGGTAGCCATTAAGATTGGTGTAGTTGTTGAAACCGCTAATGATTTGTGCAGTTCCGCGACGGTAGGAATCTTGATATACGCAAATATTCTTGCTGGGGCAACCCATCGTTGTTGCTGCTTCAGCTGAAGTGGTGCCGGCGAATGTTGCACTCAGAAGTGTTAGCGCCCCCCAGCTACTGCCAGAGTTTTCTTGACGTGAGGTAAGGACATGACCTTCCCCTTTCTTGATACTTCAAGGAGGCAGTCCCGACTGTGCGACTGCTGACCTTAGTGGATAAGAATCTCCAGCGCTAGAGATAAATCAAATATACATCTGTGACGCACGCTATATGGGGGTAGGGAAATATTTTGTCGGCGTGTCTTCATCTCATAGAGGCTTATTCATTAGGGTAGGTGGAGCAGGCTCACAGCGAAGCTGCTGGCTCGGCGGCTGGCGTGAATCGCCCTTGTGAGCGAAGCGAACCAGGCGAGAGGGTCGACAGCGAGCGTGAGCCTGCGGAACCCCCTTATGAATAAGCCTCATAACCTCCATAGAGTTGTACCGTGCCCTGCCCGCTTTTAGCGTCAAAAGCGGGCAGGGCACGGTACAAAAACTAGGGAAGGGGTTCATAGAGGCGAGCATGAGCTTGCGAACCCCTACAAGAGAAGCTGCAAAGCCTAGTGGTGCTTCTTATCGGGCAGGAAGTGGAGCACAGCAGCAATAATGCTGCCCCAGATCAGGCCAATCACCATAGAGCAGAAGGTGTTGATCAGCCAGGTTGCTACTCCGCCCAGGGCGGGCAGGTGGTAGCCGTACTCCTCAAGGTGGTGTACAAACTCGTAAGGGGCGGTCCACCAGTGCATATCGTAGAGGCCCACCAGAATAATGTGGCCACCGACCCAGAGCATGGCGAAAGTGCCCACGACAGAGATAATGTTCATAACCACGGGCATAGCCTTCACCAGGCCCAGGCCAAACTTCTGCACCCCGGCAGATTCACGCTGAGCCATCGCCAGGCCGATGTCGTCCATCTTGACCAGCAGACCCACAGCACCGTACACCAGCAGGGTAATGCCGATACCGACCACAGCCAGAATAGCGGCGCGGGCCCAGAAGCCCTCAGAAGCAACCTCGTTCAGGGCGATTACCATGATTTCGGCGCTCAAAATGAAGTCGGTGCGTACAGCTCCCGAGACAATTTTCTTCTCGGCGTCCTCACCCTGCACCACCGCGGGAATTTCTTCCTCGGCGTGTTCCTTCTTTGAGAACATCTCGATGACCTTTTCGGTGCCCTCAAAGCAGAGGTAGGTGCCGCCCAGCATAAGCAGGGGGGTGAGCATCCAGGGCAGGTACTGGCTCAGAATCAGCGCTGCAGGAAGAATGAAGACCAGCTTGTTACGCAGGGACCCCACCGCAATTTTCTTAATGATGGGCAGCTCGCGCTTGGGCTCGATATTGCGCACGTACTGCGGGGTGACGGCGGCGTCGTCCACCACCACGCCCGCGACTTTAACAGTAGCGCGGCCCGCTGCCGCTGCTACGTCGTCCGCGCTGGCAGCTGCCAGCGTGGCGAGAGCCGCTACGTCATCTAAGAGAGCCGCTAAACCACCGGCCATAGAAATCTCCTCGGGGAACAAATAGGTTTGTGTTGTTCCTAAGAATACTGCCCGGCGGCCCCGGGCGCGCTAAGACTCCGCGCACACTTTGGTGGGCGGGGCCTTAGTTACCTTCAGATGAGGACGCCGGTGGTCGGCTAGGCGCTGACCTCAGCGCTGTCGAAAGTTGCGGTGTCGATGACCACGCGGAACTGTACGTCGCCGGCGACAACGCGCTCGTAGGCGGCATCAACCTCATCCACACCAATCTTCTCGATAACGGCGCCGATACCGTGCTCGGCGCAGAAGTCCAGCATCTCCTGGGTCTCGGGAATACCGCCGATGTTGTTACCGGTCAGCACCTTGCCACCGCCGACCAGGCTGAACATGTGAACGTCCAGGGATTCCGGGGGCAGGCCAACAACCGAGAGAATGCCGCGGGGCTTGAGCAGACCCAGGTAGGCGTCCAGGCTGATGGGGGCTGAGATGGTGTTGAGAATCAGGTCGAACTCACCGCGGTGGTCGGTGAAGAAGTTTTCGTCGGTGGTTGCCAGGGTGCGGGCGGCACCCAGCTTGGCGGCGGCGTCCGCCTTCTTGAGGTTGCGGGAAAGTACAGTGACCTCAGCGCCCATAGCGGCAGCAATCTGCACGCCCATGTGCCCCAGGCCGCCCAGGCCCATCACGTCTACCTTCATGCCGGGCTTAACGCCCCAGCGGGCCAGGGGTGAGTAGGTGGTGATGCCGGCGCAGAGCAGGGGCGCTGCCACGTCGAAGTCCAGGGCGTCGGGAATGCGCAGAACGAAGCGCTCATTGATGGTGACCTTCTGGGCGTAGCCGCCCTGGATGATGGTGCCATCCACGTCCTTGGAATTGTAGGTGCCCACAGAGCCGTTCAGGCAGTTGTTCTCGAAGCCTGCGACACACTGCTCGCACTCGCCACAGGAGTTGACCAGGCAGCCAACGCCCACGCGGTCGCCCACCTTGAACTTGGTGACGGCAGACCCAACAGCCTCAACAGTACCCGCGATCTCGTGGCCTACAGCCAAGGGGAAGTCGGCTTGGCCCCACTCGTTGTGGATGGTGTGGATGTCGGAGTGGCAGATACCGGCTGCCTCAATCTTGATGACGACATCGTCCTCGCGGGGGTCGCGACGCTCGATTTCGGTGATTTTGAAGGGCTGGTCGGGGCCAAATTTTTGGAGGTCCTTGACGGTGATAGGCACGGGAATCTCCTTAGCGAAGTGTTCTTGTCACCTCTCACTCTACGCCTGCCTACAGGCTGCGCGACCTACTGACCGCCCGGTTCGCTCTCAGAGTGAGCGGTTGTGCCGTCGGTGCGCTCGCGCCGGTCAGAGCGCATGCGTAGCCAGTAGGCCAGGGGGCCCACGATGGGGATAAAGAGGGTGAAGAGCAGCCACTTGAGCTTCTGCGTCTCACTCAGGTGGGGCTGGCGGTGCACGGTGAGCATGCAGAAGATGGCCAGACCCATTGCGAGAAAGAGCAGAGGGTAGAAGAACCAGCCGAAAAGGCTGAGCTGGGTTCCTGTCTGCTTGGCGGTAAGGACGCCCACGGCAAATGTGCCTGTAAGCGATAGGGCGGGGGTGGAAAGATAATCGAGGGGCATAGTGTCCATGGTAGTGGGCAGAAGAAAGAGAAGGGACCAGATTCCTCCGATAGTCCTTGTAGTCAACACATACGATTCGGAGTAATCTGGTCCCTTCGTGAGGGCAGACTAGATTTTTAGCGCAAACGCGGTATCTAGCCTATGAAAGCCAACTCTTAGGCCTTGCGGCGGCGGTTAGCTACCAGGGCAGCGCCACCGGCAAGCAGGGCCAGGGCACCAGCACCAGCAACCATAGCGGCGGTGAAACCGGTGTGGGCCAGATGGCGGGAAGAGCTGCTACTTGAAGAGGTAGAGGTCTTGATGGCACTGCCGTCCTCAGCCTTGTTGGTGTAGTTGGGATCCTGCTCGCAACCTACGCTGTCCTTATCTGCATCCAGGCCCTTGTGGAAGCCTGCCTCGTCGGACTTGATGGAGCGGCCCAACGCGTCCCACACAGCGGCGCAGTTCTCGTACTCAAAAGCGGTAGCTGAAGGCGCAGGTGCTACGACGGTGCTGTCGAAGCTAGGAGCGGCGGTGGGCTGCTCGGAGGGAGTTACAGTCGGTTCCTCAGAAGGTGCGGCGGTAGGCTCCTCGGAGGGCGCGGGGGTGGGTTCAGCAATCTCACCGGTGAAGTTCGCGGAGAGGCGGACGGTGGTGCCGGCAACGCCGGTTGCATCGGTCAGCACAATCTCGTGGGTGCCGTTGGTGATGCCCTTACCTGCCAGGTCCAGGGAAACTGCCGCGGTGCCGTCCTCGGCAACGGCGACGGTGCCAACCTCAATACCGCCCACGGTAACCTTCAGCTCGGTCAGAGCGGGTACGCCGTAGCTAAGGACGTTCAGGTCAGACAGGGAGAAGGTCAGGGGGCCGTTGACGTCGTAGCTCTCAGCCAGATCTGCCACGCGCACAGCCTGCTTGGCGAAGTTGGGGTCAACGGTGCCAGCGTTCTTGAAGTAAGAAACGAAAGCGTCTGAATCTACCAGGGCGGTGTCCTTGGCGTTGGTGCCCTGGGAGAGGGTGCCGAAGTTATCGCCGCCGCCCAGCAGGAAGCTGGGAATCGCGACGGTGTAGGTGTCGGCGTCCTCAACCTTCTTGCCGTTGACGTACACATCGAGCACGTTGGAGCCGCGGGTTGCGTAGCCATCAGCGTCGGGGGAGCCGGTGTAGGTGTAGGTGACGTTCGAGGAGAAGCCCAGCTGCAGGTAGGGGCGGGTTGCCATCTCGCCTGCTGAGTTGCGCTGCCACTGCTCTTCGAGCACAGCCTTGAGCTGGGCGCCGGTGAGCTGGGTGGTCCAGAGGTTGTTGGCGAAGGGGGTCACGTTGACGATGTCCATGACGCGCACGTTCTTGTTGACAGCCAGGCCCAGTGAGGTGCGCAGGCCGCCGGGCAGCTCATCGCGCAGACCGCCGGGGTTGACGATACCGATGTCGGCGGGAGTGCGGCCGGTAGAGTTAGCGGCAGCCAGGTACATGTCGGCAACCAGGTGGCCCATGGTGGACTCATAGTTGCGCATGTCAAAGCCACCCTGGGTGGTCTTGGCGGAGTCAAAACCGGTGGTGATGGGGGCGCTGATCTGGCCCGCTACAACAGAGCCCTGCTCGGTGGCGTAGGCGTTAGCGTTGGTGACGATGGTGTTGACGTTTGCCAGTACGGGGTCGGCCGCAATCTGCTCGGCGGTGGGGGCGCTCATGCGCTTAACCAGCTCGGAGGAGTAGGCGGTGACGTTCTTGTTAGCGTCCAGGGTCAGCACAACCTTGCCCAGGTTATCGCCGTAGTTGCCGGTCTGGATGACGGGGCGGGTCTTGCCAGCCTGGCCGGGGACCGCACCGTCAATGACGTATTCCTGGTGGGTGTGGCCGGTAAAAATAGCGTCTACAGCGGCGCTGGTCTGGTTGATGATGGCATCAGCGGCGGGGGCGGAGGTATCTACACCCTCGTGGTACTCAGCGATGATGACGTCGGCTTCACCGTTGCTCGCATCGCCGTCAGAGAGCTGCGCGGCGTACTTATTCACGGCCTCAATGGGGTCGGTGAACTGCACGGACGCTAGCGCCGACGGGTCGGTCAGCTGCGGGGTCTCAGTGGTGACAGCACCAATGACGGCCACGGTAGTGCCGTTGACCTCGGTGGTGTAGTAGGGCTCCAGGGCGGGGGTGCCGTCAGCCTTAAGGACGTTGGCGCCCAGGTAGGTGAAAGAAGACGCGGGGACGATGCGGTTAACCAGGTCGTCCATGCCGGCATCGAACTCGTGGTTACCCACGGCGCTGGCAGAAAGGCCCAGGGCGTTCAGGTAGTCCAGGGTGGGCTGATCTTTCTGCACGCTAGAAACGTAGAGTGAGGCGCCCACGTTATCGCCAGCAGACAGCAGCAGGGAGCCATCGGTGGCAGCTGCACGCTCGGTCTGGATGGTGTTGGCCAGGCCCATAGCGATGCTGGTGGAAATACGACCGTGGAAGTCGTTAATATTTAGCAGGGTCAGGGTGGTGGTATCGGCTGCACCTGCACCCGGAACGGGGGCAACAACCAGGGCAACAACGGTTGCGCCACTTGCGGTCAGGCCAGCAAGACGGCGGGAGAGAGAAGAAGACATGCTTATCTTTCGCTCGGTGAATGATGATGTGTGTCATTCAACAGAATAGCCCGCTTCTTGCCCTCCCGTCGCTGTTTTAGGTGACATTTCAGTGAATAAGAAAACGCTACACAGCCAGAGCGGTTAGTTTCGCCTCCACAGCCTCAATTAGCTCAGCCAGTGTGGTGATGTAATACTTCTCAGCCAGGGTCACCGCATTCTCGCCCGGCAGACCATCCGTAGCGAAAGACCCCAGGCCAAAACTAGCCCCGGCACCAAAGCTGCTGGGCGCGGGGGCCTGGCTGCCGGCGTCCTGACCAAACGCACCGGCCCCAAAAGCGGACGACGGTGCGCTCGCCGCCTCACGAGTCAGGGTATAGCCGTAGGCCGTGGAATCGGCATAGCTGATATTGAGCACGTACTCCACCTGCACGCCATCCTCGGTGCGCTCCACCGACAGGTCGGCATCGTCAAGGAACTCGCCGTCTAGCTCCAGGCCGCCGTTGTATTCCAGGGCCCAGCCAAACTTGCGGGCCAACGCAAAAGCGGTCTCTTTAATCTGAGTGTGCTGCGGGTCAATAGCCACTGACTCTCCTTGCCGAGGCGGGTGTTTCGTATCTACTGTACTTCGAGTCAAAGAAAGAGGGTAAAGAGAAGTGGAGACGAGCCCTTCCCAGGGGGCCCGCCTCCACTTCGGTTTACTGCCCACACCCCTGCGGGCAGCTATCAGAGACGATAAATTTGAAACACACTCATACTCTGAATCGCAGGTCTGTCAGCCCAAACTCTTCCAGACCTACTACACCAAGTATGACACCTCAACCTCTGCAAAACCTGAGATTCTGTAGGCACAAAAGGGGATAAAAACCAGGCAGGTAAGGGGCCTTGCCCCCTGTTTTGGGTCTGGCAAGGTGAAACAAAACCACCCCTCAATAGTGCAAATTTTATCTATCTGTAAAAAATTCCTAGACCTTCATGGCGTGTTGCCCTCTCTGTCACACGCTTGACCGGTGATAAAGAGGGCATGGTGGCACAAGCGCCCTATTCTACCTCGTCAAGGTCAGCAGACTCAGGTACCTTCACGCGGGTATCCATGTTCAGGGTATCGCCGCGGAAGAAGGGCTTGAACTCCTCGCGGCCCATCAACAGGGCCATCAGCCCAAAGCCAATCACAAAGGAGGCCGCCGCTGTCACAAAGACGCCACTGGTACCCAGCATTTGGGTGTAGCCGTACTCAGGGTCAGCCATGTTGTAGAGCGAAATGACGAGAATAGCGGTCATCATCAGACCACCGGTTGCCGGAATAACCATGCGGAACACCACATTACGAGCGCTAGTGAAAATATCGCCCCGGTAGTACTTGATGCAGGCGAAGGACGTCACCGCGTAGTACAGGGCCACAGCCACGCTGGCAGCCTCGATGGTATCGGCCAGCATGTTCTCGCTGATGTAGGTCATGCCCGCGTAGAAGAGAGCCGAGCACACACCCATATAAACGGTAGAGGTCTTAGGAGTCTTGAACTTGGGGTGCACATCGCCGAACTTAGCCGGGATTGACCGGTAGACAGCCATGGCAAAAATGCCGCGGGAGGAGGGCAGAATCGTGGTCTGGCAGGTCGCCAGGGCAGATACAGCCACCGCCAGAATAATGCCCCAACCCCAGGAGCCCAGGGCGGCGTCCTTAAAGGGGGTGAAGACGTCGTCCGAATTATCGGGGTTAGCCAGACCAATGCCGCCCGAACCGGCGCCCGCGTACATCAGGGCCACCACGGTCACAAACACATAGGTGACCACCAGAATGGAGCTAGAAAGGACGGCCGCGCGGCCCGGGGTGCGGTGGGGGTCCTTGGTTTCCTCGGCGATAGCCAGGCAGGTGTCCCAGCCCCAGTAGATGAAGATAGCAATCAGCACGGCCTGAATCATGCCGTCAAAACTCGCTTCAAAGGGGTTGAACCAGCTGGCTTCAAACTCATAGCCGGTCACAGCTCCCGATGCCAGGGAGTTAAAGACGCCCAGCGCCAGCAGCACAATCGCCACATACTGAATACCGACCAGCAGCCACTGGGTCAGCGAGCCAGCCTCAATATTGCGGTAGGAAATCCAGGTGGTCAGGGCAATTACCAAAACTCCGGTTGCCACAATGACGTGCTTGTTGTGGGCCAGGTCGTCCTGCCCCAGCAGCAGCCAAAAATAGATCGCCGCAATCTGGGTCTGATTAGCCATAGCAATCACACCCGCCACGATAACGCCCCAGCCAGAAATCCAGCCGGTCTTCGGCCCAAAAGCCTTAGCGCCCCAGGTGAAGACCGTGCCCGAATCCGGCACCGCCTCGTTCAGCTCCTTATAGGAGAGCGCCGTCAGGAGCATAGGGATAAAGCCCAAAATTAGGGCTATCGGGGCTTGATAGCCCACGGCTATCACGATGAAGCCGATAGAGGCAGCCAGTGAGTACATGGGGGCGGTTGACGCAACCCCGATGACGGTTGAAGAAGCTAGCCCCAGGCGCCCTGCGGCGAGGCCTTTGTGGCGGAAGTCGTTGGTCATTGTCGCTAAAGATCATCCTCTGAGGTGGGGCGGGCGACGGCGTCCTTGCGGGTTAACTACCCGGGAGGCTTGAGCCTACTTGCCGCGGGCGGCGCGCTTTTCAGCCTGCTCGCGGTCGAAGTTCTCCCAGTATTCGCGCTGGGTGAGCTCGTTGGTGCCGTCCCAGGCGTCCAGGTTCTTAATCTCGGGCAGATCAGATGCCTGGAAAATCGGCTCGAGACCGGCCTTGCGCTGGGCCTCGTAGTTGCGGAGCACCTTCATGACCTGGGGCATCAGCAGGCAAACCGCGGTCAGGTTGACGATGACCATGCCGCCGTTGAGCAGGTCAGCGAGGTTCCACAGCAGGTCGATAGAGGCAATAGCGCCGAAGAAGACGAACAGGATCACGATGACGCGGAAGATGTTCATGGGCAGGTGCTTCTCGGTGACGAAGCGGATATTGGACTCGCCGTAGTAGTAGTTACCGATGATGGATGAGAAGGCGAAGAGGGCAATCGCCACGGTCAGGAAGTGAGCCGCCCAGGGGCCCAGCTGGCTTGAGAGCGCAATCTGGGTGAGGGTGCCTGCGGAGCTCTTGTCGCCGTAGGGGATATCGCCGGCTACCAGCACGATGAAGGCGGTGACGGAGCAGACCAGCATGGTGTCGAAGTAGACGCCCAGGGCCTGCACGAAGCCCTGCTTGGCGGGGTGGGAGACGGACGCGGTCGCACCGGCGTTGGGTGCGGTACCCATACCGGCCTCGTTAGAGAGCAGGCCGCGGCGCATACCCTGGGTGATGACGCCGATCAGAGTGCCGGTGACGAATTCCTTCAGGCCGAAAGCACCTGCGAAGATATCTGCCAGGACGCCGGGGACGGCACCCAGGTTCATGACGACGATAATCAGACCCAGAATCAGGTAGAGCACGGCCATGAAGGGCACCATAATTTCGGTGATCGATGAGATGGTGCGGATGCCGCCGAAAATGATGAAGGCTGAGATAACGGCAATTACTACACCAATGGCAACGCGGAAGCCCATAGCGCTGGTGTCTGATGCATCGATGCCGAATGAGGTTGCGGTTGCGCCAACGATAGCGTTGGTCTGCACGGCGACGAAGACGAAGGCGTAGGTGATGACGATGAAGGCAACGAAGATGAGCCCCAGCCAGCGGGCGTTAAGGCCGCGTGACATGTAGTAGGCGGGGCCGCCGATGTAGGAGTCCTCGCCCTTGCGCTTGTAGAGCTGGCCCAGCAGGGACTCTGCGAAGGCGGACGCGGCACCGACGGAGGCGATAACCCACATCCAGAAGACAGCGCCGGGGCCGCCCATGGTGGTAGCCATGGCAACACCGACGATGTTGCCCACGCCCACGCGGGAGGCAGCAGAGACGGTAAAGGCACGGAAGGCTGAGATGCTCTTCTTACCGTTGTACTCGGTGCCGGCGGGGTCCTTGAGGGTGCGGAACATTTCGCCGATTAGGCGGAACTGAACGCCTCGCGTTGCGATGGTGATGCCCAGGCCTACGGCCACCAGGGCGTACATGAGGAAGTTGGCCCAGAGGTTATCTGAGATGCCGGTGATAATCTCGGTTGTTCCAGCGGTGGATTCGTTAATCCAGTGCACTGCGTTGAGCAGAGTATCCATGCGTGCTCCAAATCGTTAAAAGGGCAGACCTGCCCGGGGTAGGGGGTGGGTGCGTCTGCACTTGGTGGGGCGCCTTAGCTGCGGCACGGTGGGCAGTAAGGGCGGAGAATCACCGGCGCTAGGGCGGTGAACACTAGGGGTAATTCTCACAGCTCGGTTGCGTTTGTGCAAAACACGTCTACTGTGATGGTACCTATCCTGTGAGATGGGGCGGACTGACGCTAGGCGCCGGGGCGCGGCGCGTCCGTGTTGTCGGTGAAGACGTCGGGGATGCCGTCCTCGTTCTCGTCGATGCTTTCCTTGAGCGCAATCTGCTTGTAGTGCTTATTGCGAACCGACAGGATCGTTGCGCCTAAGACCGCTGCGATAACCGAGCCGATCATAATGCCGATTTTGGCGTCCTCGGTGTGCAGGGAGCCCGACTCGAAGGAGAGCTCGGCGACCAGCATGGAAACGGTGAAGCCGATACCGCCGGTGACGGCTAGGCCAACCACGTCAATCCACTTGATATCGGAGTCTAGGTTGACGCCGCGGAAGCGGGTAATGAGCCAGGTGGTGCCGGTGATACCGATGGTCTTGCCCAGCACCAGGCCGACCATGATGCCGATAGCAACGGAGTCGGTGAGGGCTGCGCGCAGGCCGTCCCAACCACCAACGGCTACACCGGCGGAGAAGAAGGCGAAGAGGGGTACGCAGATGCCGGTGGAGAGCGGACGCAGGCGGTGCTCCAGGGTCTCAGCCAGGGAAGCGTGTGCGTCGGCCTGCTTGGCCTGGGCGGTCATGCGCACGGGCACGCAGAAGCCCAGGATGACGCCCGCGATGGTGGCGTGAATACCGGACTCCAGGAAGAGAGCCCAGGTGATAATACCCAGGGGGAGCAGGATAACCCAGGCCGCCCACTCGTGGTCGTGGAAGAGCTTTTCATGCTTGTGGGTCAGCCAGAAATATAGCCCGATGGGAATGATGGAGATAATTAGGTACCAGGCGTGGAAGTTGCTGGTGTAGAAGAGGGCGATAATGATGATGGCAATCAGGTCATCGACCACAGCCAGGGTCAGCAGGAAGGTGCGCAGGGCAGCAGGCAGGAAGGTGCCAACACCTGCCAGGACGGCGACCGCGAAGGCGATATCGGTGGCAGCGGGAATAGCCCAGCCGTGTACCGCAGTTTCGTTGCCGTGGTTAATGGCGAAGTAGATAATAGCCGGGGTCATAGCACCGCCGAAGGCTGCCGCTACCGGAACAATAGCCTTGCCCGGGTCGCGCAGGTCGCCCACCACGAACTCTTTTTTCAGCTCCAGTCCGGTGAGGAAGAAGAAGACCGTGAGCAGGCCGTCGGCCGCCCAGAGATGCATGTTCATCATCAGGTGGCTAAAGCCGGGAATGTTGAAGCCAAGTTCGGTGTCGCGGATGCCCTCGTAGAAGCTCGCTGCCTGGGTGTTAGCCAGGACGACGGCGAGCACGGTGGCGGCGAGCAGGATAAAGCCACCCACCGATTCCTTGCGCATAATCTCTGAGACGCGACTGGTCTCGGCGTATGATCCGCGCGAAAAGAGGGGGTCTTTGTGAGGCTCCTGGGTCATGCCTCTCCTTAGCTCAGGTAGGTGTCATCGCTTGCTTTAGGTTCCATTATGCTCCTTTAGTCCAGCTAATGTCGGAATCTGAGATGCAGAACTGCACACCGGTGTCCGCCCCTCATCTCACTCAAGGGGACCGCAAAACTTCAAAAGGACCGCATAATATGCGGTCCTTTTGAAGAAATCAGGTCCCCTCGGGGAAGGGACGAGGGGCAGGCAGGCGGACGCTAAGCGCCGGGGCGGGGTGCGTCCGTGTTGTCGGTGAAGACGTCGGGGATGCCGTCCTGGTTCTCATCCACGGTCTCCTTGAGCGCAATCTGCTTGTAGTGCTTGTTGCGAATCGACAGGATAAGGGCACCCAGCAGGGCGGCGGTGACCGAAGCGGTCAAAATCGCGACCTTAGCTGCATCGTTGTAGTCGGAGCCCAGGCCGAAGGACAGCTCGGCAATTAGCAGGGAGACGGTGAAGCCGATACCGGCCAGGGTTGCCATACCGATGACGTCAATCCACTTGATATCGGGGTCGAGGTTGGCATGGCGCAGGCGGGTGATTAGCCAGGTGGAAGCAGTAATACCAATCATCTTGCCGAAAATCAGGGCCAGAATAATGCCGTAGGCAATCGGCTCGGTGACTGCGTCAATGAAGCCCTGGAAGCCGCCGATAGCGACGCCCGCTGAGAAGAAGGCGAAGACGGGTACGCAGAAACCGGCGGAGAAGGGGCGCACGCGGTGCTCCATGACCTCGGCCAGGCCGTGGTGGGCGTCCGCCGCCTCGGTGCGCTTGTTCTTGCGCACGGGAATCATGAAGGCCAGGATGACGCCCGCGATGGTGGCGTGAATACCGGAGTTGAGGAAGAGTACCCAGACCACAAAACCGATGGGCAGCAGGATGAACCAGGATGCTGCGGGGGAGAGGTGGAAGAGCTTTTCACCCTTGCGCGCGATCAGGGCGTAGAGGGCAATCGGGATAATCGAGAGCGCCAGGTAGCCAATCTGTAGGTCAGAAGTGTAGAAGAGGGCGATGATAGTGATAGCGATGAGGTCATCGACCACGGCCAGGGTGAGCAGGAAGGTGCGCAGGGCAGAGGGTAGGTGGGAGCCAATGACGGCAAGGACGGACACGGCGAAAGCGATGTCGGTCGCGGCGGGGATAGCCCAGCCCCCGAGTGCTTCAGAGCTGCTGTTGAGGTTGACCAGTACGTAGATGATGGCGGGCAGGGCAACGCCACCTGCCGCTGCCACGATGGGCACCAGAGCCTTACCGGGGTTGCGCAGGTCGCCTTCGACGAATTCTTTTTTGAGTTCCAGACCGACCAGGAAGAAGAAGACTGCTAGCAGGCCGTCCGCTGCCCAGTGGCCGATGGAGAGTTTGAGGTGCAGGCCCCAGAAGTCTGCGCCCAGGTAGGTATCGCGTAGGCCGAAGTAGTGCTCGGCAGCCGCTGAGTTAGCAAAGATGAGGGCGAGGACGGTGGCAACCAGCAGGATGATGCCGCCAGTGGATTCCTTGGAGAGAATCTCTGAAATGCGCTGGGATTCCTTGTAGGATTCGCGCGATAGGACGGTGTTTTCTGATGACATAAACGCTCTTTGAGGTCGATGAGTAACGATAAACCGCCTACTCACCGGCCGCTTCTGAAAGATTCCCGGGGCGGACGCCTGTAGCGCCGCGGGCGCCTACCTTCAGGTGGAGCGGTGGTGAGTTGGGCGGGCCGACCAGTCTTCCCGGCACACCTTAGTAATCCAGCTTATCAAATGGGCGCGGGGGCGAGGAACTAGATGGCAGGAACAAGTTTTGGGAGCGAGTCATGCTAGCAAGAGGCTGGGCTGAGGGGTGCCTACCGAGACCTGGGGGCAAAAACTAGCCCTAAATAATCGATATTTTTCGCAAAACGCGCCAACACGGGTGCACCAGAAGCAGAAACCCTTTCGAAAGAAACTTAGACTAGGTATAGACAACCCCCAGTCCTCCCCACTGCACCGACCAGAGGAACCATGAGCGAAGAAACCCCCGCAGCCGCTATCGATGCCACCCGCTGGCTGACTGAAGAAGAGCGCGAAGGCTGGCTCTTTATCTCCTCCATTATGTTTAACCTGCCCGGCCAACTTGAAAGCCAGCTGCAGAAGGATTCGGGTCTCAGCTTTGTTGAGTACATGGTGCTCGCTATGCTGTCGGAGTCGCCCCAGCACAAGCTCACCATGACCGATCTTGCTCGGCAGACCAACACCCTGCTACCTCGACTGTCACGGGTGGTAACCCGTCTGGAGAAAGACAACTTTGTCGAGCGCAGCACTTGGGAGAAGGATCGCCGCGTCTCTATCTGCCACCTGCTACCCGGTGGTCTGGCTAAGGTGCAGGAGGCTGCCCCCGGCCATGTTGAGGCTGTTCGCCGCATTATCTTTGACCAGCTCAATGCCCGCCAGGTGAAGTCCCTGGCCAAAATTGGCAAGTCAGTATTAGGGGACAAGCCCAGCACGGTCATTAACGTCTCGAATGTAGCTTCTCTCGACTAGGCGAGTTAAACCCCTGGTAGCACCCGCTACGGCTATGCACAGTTCTTATCCACAGCTTTAAATCTGGATTATCGATAAAAACATGCCCCGGTCAGCCTGTTTAGGTGGCTGGGGCATCTTTTATCCCCACTTGTGGATAACTTTGTGAACAATATCCACTTAAAACGTGGAAAACCCTGCTTCCTGTGGGTAAAAGTGCAGTATCCACCGAGTTAAAGTGCCTCAAAATCCTGTTTTCCACAGAATTTATCCACACCCGTGGATAAGTGACATCCGTGTGATTTTCGAACAACACCGGGGTATTTTCGAAAGACTAACTCCCGAATTGCCCCACTCTACCCCGTATTCCCTCGAACATTTTCGAAACTCTCACCCGTGTAATTCGAATATCCCCAGTTTTATCCCCACCTGTGGATAACTTTCCCCGTTCTTAAGTGGAAAACTGTGGAAAACCCGCTGTCGGCGTCCGTCCGCCCCGTTTCAGGCCATTTTGCCCAGGGCTAAACAAGGGGACTTATCAAGTAACCTCCCGTGACCCCACGCGCCCCAGTGTGTAGAGTTAAACCCAGAAAGACCCAAAGAAGGGCCTTCAACGAAAGGAATGACCATGTCAGAAAAGTACGTTCTGCCTGAACTCGACTACGACTACGCAGCCCTCGAGCCCCACATCTCAGCCCGCATCATGGAGCTGCACCACTCCAAGCACCACGCCACCTACGTCGGCGGCGCCAACACCGCTCTTGAAAAGATGGAAGAAGCCCGTGAAAAGGGCGACTTCGCCAACATCGGCAAGCTCTCCAAGGACCTGGCCTTCAACCTGGGTGGCCACACCAACCACTCCATCTTCTGGAAGAACCTCTCGCCCGAGGGCGGCGACAAGCCCGTCGGTGAACTGGCAGCAGCAATCGACAACGACTTCGGATCCTTCGATGGCTTCCGCGCCCACTTCGAAAACGTAGCCCTCACCATCCAGGGATCCGGCTGGGCTATCCTGGCCTGGGACACCGTCGGTAAGCGCCTCGTCATCGAGCAGCTCTACGATCAACAGGGCAACATCTCCGTCGCCCTGATTCCCGTCCTGCAGCTGGACATGTGGGAGCACGCCTTCTACCTCGACTACCAGAACGTCAAGGGTGACTATGTCAAGGCCTTCTGGAACATCGTTAACTGGGAAGACGTTGCAGCCCGCTTCGACCGCGCTGTTTCCCAGACTAAGGGCCTCATCATTCCTGAGGCCTAAACCCCTCACGCCCCGCGTATAGGCAAAAAGCCGGGTGCCGGCGTCCGCTCCGATGAGAGAAGGACGCCGGCACCCGGCTTTTTTAAGGGCCACCCCGGCCCCGTAATACTGGCAGGTCAAGCGCTGGGGCACCTAGTATGGTGAGCAACATAAAGGAGTAGACCCATGCGCCCTGCCCGCATTTTCACGCCTGCCGCCCTGACCGCTGGCATACTCACCCTTACCGGCTGCGGCCTCTTCGGCAGTGACACCGAACCGGTCAGTACCGCCACCCCCAGCACCACCGAAAATCGCTCTATAGCCCGCCTGGTGGGCGTCATCGACGCCGACACCCTCAGCATGGAACGCGACGGCACCCCTATTACCGTTGACCTACTCGGTCTCGTCACCCCGCAGGCTAAACACGAGAACGAAGACATGCGCTGCCTGGCCCCCGAAGCCGCTGACTACCTGGCTAAGCTCCTTCCCATCGGCTCGCCCGTCACCCTCACCTACGACGAGGCCCTCGTGGCGGGCGAAACCAGCCAGCCTGACCCGTCCGTAAGCCCCACCGTCACCGTCAAAGCCGCAGTCACCCTCCCCGACGGGCGCATGCTCAATGCCGAAATGGCCCGGGCAGGGTTCGGCGTGGCTATTCCCGAAGGCGGTTCCACCCTTTACGACACCATCAGTGCAGCCCAAGACCAGGCCGACCAGCAGCAGGCTGGTATCTATAGCCGAACCATTGACTGCACCCTCCCTAGTCGTCTCAATTCAACTCTCACCAGTGTAAATAACGCTCAGGGAATAGACCTCAAGGAGCCCCTAGAAGCCGCCGACTCTCTCACCCGCCGCCTAGAAGAATACGAAACTGCCAGCGACCTGCCCCTGCTCTCAACCGTCGCCCAAACCCAGTCCGTCAAAACCCTGTGCGACGCCCTCGTTCGCGCCCGCGACAGCAAACGCATCGTCTACAACCTGGCAGAAGAAGCCGAACGGGAAAGACTAGAACGCGAAAAAGCAGAAAAGGACGCCAAAGGTGAACCCTCGGCCGAAGCTAGCCAGCCGCCAGCTCCCGACAAGCCTGCTGCGCCAGAAGAGACCCCGGCGTCAGAGCAGCCGCCTGCTCCCGAACCCACCTCAGCCAACCCGGACAACACCCACCCTGGTGATACACCCCACCCCGAAGACCTGGAAAGCCCTACTCTAACCCCCTAAATTCACCCACCAGACAAACACAAGGACGCCGCCCCTCGCCCTCCTGCCTACAGGCACGGAGGTGAGGGGCGGCGTCCGCTGCCGCGTTCAACCGTTTTTAGGAACCCGGGCGTACCGGAGTCGCCTCCGCCTCAGCCTTCTTCTGCTGGTTCACGCTGGTACCGTTTTCAGGGTAGAAATCATCGCCCAGAAGACTCTTCAGATCGGTCAGCTGGTTCTCTACCGCATCAAGAGTCACAATAGAACCAACCCACTGAGCCGGGGCAGCCTTCTGCCCTTCAAGTTCAGTGTAAAAAGCTGACGCCTCCTTGTAGATAGTTTCCCGCTCAGAAACTCGCTTTTGATCCTCAACCGAGGCATCAGCCGAAGTGTTAATCTCCCAGTTGCGGGCGTCCTCAACCTTAGCCTGGTGGGCCTGAATCTCAGCCGGAATCGTGCACTCAACACCCTTGGAATACAGGCCTGCACCCTCGTTGGCGGCATCCTGCTGGGCCTGAGAAATCTCGCCATAGAACTCATCTGTAGCGGTAGTAAAAGTAGTAGCCACCATGCCAGCCCGCGCCATATCCCGGTTGATAAAAGCATCACCCGCATACACCGCAGCCTCAACATAGCCGGTCGCCCCGCGCTGGGACTCATCAAAATTCAGAGTCACCTGGCTGCCCTCCGGTAGCTTCTCAGCCAGCAGGGCCTTTGACTCACTCACCAGGCAGTTAGAAGAGAGGGCCACACCGTTATCGGTGGGGGAAGAAGTGTTAATCAGGCGAACCTGCTTCTCAACCCCATCAAAACTGGCGGTAAAAGTATTAGCCGACTCAACCGATACCACCGTAGCCGTCATGCCATCAGTGTAAGTAATAGTCGGGGCGCTCGCGGTGCTACCGGCCGTATCACTGGACCCACAGGCTGTGAGAGACACCAGGGCGAGAGCAAGCAGCGGGGCTAAACGCTTCATCAAGCATCACCGTTCTCAGCGTTATAGGCGGCCTCGCGGTACATACCCAGAGGGCCCTGGTCCGCAAAGGCGCGCGAGTGGTTGTAGCGGTAAAGGCGCGGCGGGCGGTGACGGGTGCCCTCAACACGCTTACCTGTATCAATAATAGACTTGGACGCCGCAATCTGGCGGCGGAAGTTCGCCGGGTCAAGCGCCCGACCCAAAATCGTCTCATAGACCTCACGCAGCTGGGCGAGCGTGAACTCCTCACCCAAGAAGGAGTGGGCGATACGGGAGTATTCCACCTTATTCTGCAAGCGGTAGAGGGCGTACTCAACAATCTCGTTGTGGTCAAAGGCCAGGATAGGGAGCTCGTCAATCGGGAACCAGCGGATATTCTCGTGCACGCGGGTGCGGTTCACCTCAGTCTGGGGGATTGACGCCCAGTAAATCACCGACACCACACGCTCATGCCGGTCTTCCTCAGCAGGAACAGGCAGAGAGCCACCCTCACGCATAATCTTGTAATCCGGGGTGCGGTGCACATCGCCAAAAGCATAGAGCTGCTCAAGGTAACCCGGCACCAGGCCGGTCGCCCGCTGAAGGGTATAACCAGCCGCCTCTTCAAGAGACATATCGGGCTGGAGAGGGCCACCCGGAAGGGCCCACTGGCCCTTATAGGGCTCACGCAAACGGCGCACCAGAGGCAGCCACAGCGAATGGTGAGACTCGCCCTCCTTGCGGCGCAGAGCCAAAATCACGGTAGAAACAGCAAGCGAAACCGAGGTATGGTCGGCATCAAGATGTTCATCGTGGTGGGCCTGGGCGGCGTTCGGCAAAGTCATATGGCTCCCCGGTCGTAGGCAGTAAAAATCAGGACGCCCCACGGCGACCTCTACACCTATTCTAGTCAATCGGTCAAGAGATAAGCCCCGCCCAACACCCCGGGCACAAGCCCGGGAACAAAAACAAGGACGCAGGCAGGCAGCAACCTGCCCACCGGCGTCCTGGTGCGGGGAAAGCTACGAAATCTAAATTTTCAGCTCTCCCATTTCCTCCCAGTCGTTGCCGTCGATCGTGCGGGAAATAATCTTGGGGGTCTCGGTCAGCCAGGGCTTCATGGCCTCCAGCCCCTTGGCGAAGTGGTCTGACTCTACGTGAGCTGCCGCGGCGTCGTCCTCAAAAGCCTCAACGAGAACAACCTCGTTGGGGTCTTCCACACTCAGTGACCACTCAAACCACTTGTTGCCCGGCTCGGCGCGGGTAGCCTCGGTGAACTCGCGGGTAGCGGCCAAAAAGCCCTCGCGGTCGCCGTCCTTAACCTGATACTTCACAACAATGAAAATCACGGGTGCTCCTTCACTCGATTGATAACAGTTCACTTGCTATCTTTCCGAGGTAAAGAAGCAAAAACAAGGCAGAGACCAACTTCCCGTAACGAAGACGCCCTTCGAAAAGTGCACATGCCTGTCATTTTTTAACGGGAAGTTGCACTTTTCAGGGGGAAGCGGCCGTGAAGTACCCGACTAGCCGCCCAGCAGAGCAGGAACCCGGCAATCATGGTCAGCACGATGACGCCGCCGGTGGGCAGGTTGAAAGCCCAGGAAAGATAAAGCCCCACCGTGGTGTCACCGCCCCGAAGGCCGGTGCACAGACCATCATGCGCCCCAGGGTAGAGCAGAGCAGGCGGGCGCTCGCCGCCGGAACCACCAGCAGGGCCAGCACCGGCAGGCCCGCAGCTTTCGCGCTCTCCTTATCGAGCGATACCGCCACAATCTCCTTATGGAAGAGCCCCAACACAAGCGCCAGTACAGCCGCAATAGCCGCCGCCTGCCCGACGTCCGCCAGTGCAAGCCCCCTGAGCTCGAAGGCCGCTACCTGCTCACTGGCGGGCACGTCGATATCAAGGCATCTCTGGCAGGTGGGGCACTGAAGTTGGCGTTGAAAGACGAGACCGGGGTTGTCACCCGCGAAGCTACTGAGCGCTCCCTGAACGACGTGGTGCTGGGCCTGGGCGATAATACCCGCTTCACCCGCCAGGAGCAGATGATGGCCCCCGAGCTGAACTTCTTGGGCGAGGCCGGTAGCGAGTTCTGCGGCCTGCCACAGACCCAGTAGGCCGGTATTTTCTGGCCCGGCTGGAACACTCAGGATGTTGACTATGCCCAGCTCGCCGGGACGGTCACCCTGCACGCCGGGGGTGCTACCAAGGACACCACCATCGACGTTGATTTTGCTACCCACGCCCACGCCAACTGGGTCTTTACCGACCCAGGTGTCTACGGCTTCAATGTCTACTACAGCGCCCCGCTGCCCGATGGAACCATGGCCCACAGTGAGACCCAGTGCGCGGTCTTTGCTGTAGGTGGCGCGGTGATTGACGACTGCCTGGCTGCAGCTGAGAGCGCCCCCAGCCCTGAGCCCACTGCCCAGCCCAGTGATCAGCCGACCGCCGGGATAGCTGCCGGCCAGTCTGGCGCTAGCCACCAACTACCCAGGTTTTTAACCGGGGTACATGCACAAAAAGTGGGGTATGAAGTGTGGATGGCCTCGTACTGCCCCAGGGGACAAGCCTGGTTTCTCTTGCGATTGTTCAACAATTGTGTAATCTATGTCTATGACCTAGCACGCATTATGACGCCTCCGTCGCGTGCCCGCACCCTCAAGGAGAGACATGGCAGACGCAAACGCCCTGATCACCCCCAAAGACCAGGCCGCCAAGGGGCGCCGTGCAGCTCTGCTCGGTTCCCTCTTCCTCATGGCCACCAGTGCCATTGGCCCCGGCTTCATTACCCAGACCGGCCAGTTCACCTACCAGATGGGCGCAGCCTTCGCCTTCGCGATTCTGGTATCGATCCTCATCGACATCGCCGTGCAGCTCAACGTCTGGCGCGTCATTGGCATCTCCGGGATGAAAGCCCAGGAACTCGCGAACTCCGTCCTTCCCGGCCTCGGTATCTTCCTCGCTATCCTGGTCGCCCTCGGCGGCTTCGTCTTCAATGTCGGTAACGTCGCAGGCGGCGGCCTGGGCCTCAACTCCATGCTCGGCATGGACGCCACTACCGGCGGCATCATCACCGCCGCCCTAGCTATCGGCGTCTTCCTCTCCAAGCGAGCCGGCGTTGCCCTGGACCGTATCGTCGTGGTACTCGGCGCCGTCATGATTCTGGCAACCCTCTACGTCGCGATTGTCTCTAACCCACCCGTCGGTGAGGCCCTCAAGAACACCGTTATTCCCAGTGAAGTGAACTTCACCGTCATCACCACCCTGGTCGGCGGCACCGTGGGCGGCTACATCACCTACGCCGGTGCCCACCGCATGCTGGACGCCGGCATCCACGGCCCCGAGTACGTCAAGGACATCTCCCGCTCATCCGTCACCGGCATCGTCATCACCGGCATCATGCGCTTCCTGCTCTTCCTCGCCATTCTGGGCGTGGTCGCTACCGGCGTAGCCCTCGATACCGATAAGTCTATCGCCGGTCAGGCTTTCGGCATCGCCGCCGGTGAGATTGGAACCCGCCTCTTCGGTCTGATTCTCTGGGGCGCAGCAATCTCATCCGTGATCGGTGCGGCCTTTACCTCGGTGTCCTTCCTGACCACCGCTAAGACTTCCGTAACCGTTAAGAACGCCCTGACCATCGGCTTCATCGTCGTCTCAACCGTCGTCTTCATCGTTGCGGGCAAGGCCCCCGCCACCCTGCTGATCGTGGCAGGTGCCGTCAACGGCCTTATCCTGCCGGTAGGTTTTGCGGTGCTTCTTTTCGTAGCGACCTTCCGCGCCAAAACCCTGCTGGGTGGCTACCGCTACCCCGTCTGGCTTATCGTGATTGGCTGGGTCTCCTGGCTGCTGACCATCTACCTGGGCTACAAGTCCCTCAGCGGTATCGCCGCCCTCTGGGCCGGCTAGGAATCCGCCTGCCGCTGCAAAAACTTATCCCGCGAGGCCACCAGGTAACTGCGTAAGGCCTCGTGGGCGGCGGCCCGCTCACCGTGCTCGACCAGACCGAGCAGGTGGGCGTTCATCTCAACGTAGGGAGCGTGGAAGCCCCCGTCCTGGGCGTACTCAAAAAAGAGCAGGCGCATCTCGGCAAGCAACCGTGACATGGTGCGGCTCAGCCGCTCTGACCCGGCAGCCGCAACCAGAGCCCGGTGAAAATCCTGGTTGGCGTTGGCCATACCGTCCACCGACCCCGCATCCCGGGCTGCCCTTGCACGCGCGAGGGAGGCCCGGGCGTCCTTATTCTCCCCAGCGGGAGCCAAGTCAAGGGCGGCCGCCTGCACTGCCCACCGCTCAATAAAAAGCTCTCGCACCTGCGTGCTATCGGGGCGGGCCACAAAAACCCCGCGGTGGGGGATGCGCTGCACCAGGTTCTGCCCTTCAAGCTCGGTAAAGGCCTGGCGCAGGGTGTTGCGGGAGACGTCCAGGGTGGCGGCCAGCGCTTCTTCCGTGAGCTGGGTGGCGGGGGTGAGAACACCCGCATCCATGGCGGTGCGCAGGGCATATACAGCCCACTCGGACGCCCGCAACTCGATGGGGCGGTTACGGGCTATATTATCAAGGGACGCGGACGGCAGGGGTTCAGGGGCTAGGGAAGTCACCGTTTTATTGTACGGCGTGGGTCCCTGAGCGGGCCTAGGTCTCTACTCAAAGACCACCAGAACCTGGCCCGCGGTCAGGCGCTCGCCTGCCTGGGCGGGGAGCTCAGCCACAGTGCCGGCGGTTTCAGCCAGCACCGGAACCTCGGTCTTCATGGCCTCCAGCAGGGCCACCTGGTCGCCGGCGGCTACCTCATCGCCCACGGCAACGGTGTACTTAAGCAGGGCCCCGCCCATAGGGGCCAGCACCTGACCGGCGCCCGTCTGCCCCTGTCCGCTGGCGGGGGTGGCGGCGTTCGTACCCGAACCTAAAGAAGCAAACACCGAATCGGGCAGGCCCACCCGGTGCGGGGTGCCGTCAATCTCCAGGGTGAAGCGGGTGATGCCGGTGCCCGGGAAGACGCTGGCACCCACCGGCAGCAGGGGCTGACGGTAGGACGCCTGCACCCCGCTCCCAGCCTCGGCGCTGGCAGGGGTGGTGGTGGCGCCATCGCCCTGGGTGAGGGAGAGGAGGAGGGCGTCCTCAATCCAGGTCGTGTAGACCTCAAAGTCGCCGCTCTCGGCGGTAAAGGCCGGGGCCTCAAGCACCTGCCGGTCAAAGGGCAGCACGGTTGCCACCCCGGCGATGTCCATCTGGGCCAGGGCGAAGCGGGCTCGGCGCAGGGCCACCTCGCGGGTCGGACCGGTGACAATCAGCTTGGCCAGCATGGAATCGAACTCCCCGCTGACCACAGAACCGGGGCGTACCCCGGCGTCCCAGCGAATCCCGGGGCCAGAGGGCACGGTGATGGACTCAATGCGGCCAGCTGCAGGCAGGAAGCCACGAGCCGGGTCCTCAGCGTTGATACGGAACTCAAAGGCGTGACCGACCGGCTCAGGAGTCCCAGTAAAGGGCAGGGGCTTGCCCGCCGCGATATCAAGCTGCAGGGCCACCAGATTAACACCGGTGACCTCCTCGGTGACCGGGTGCTCCACCTGAATACGGGTGTTGACCTCAAGGAAGGAAATCGTGCCGTCAAGGGCCACCATAAACTCGGCGGTACCCACGCCCACATACCCGGCGGCCTGGAAAATCTCAGCGGACGCCCGCTCAATCTGGGCCCGCTGCTCAGCGGTGAGGAAGGGGGCGGGGGCCTCCTCCACCAGCTTCTGGTTACGACGCTGCAGGGAGCAGTCGCGGGTGCCAACCACCACCACATTCCCGTGGGAATCCGCAGCCACCTGGGCTTCCACATGGCGGGGCTTCTCTAGGAAGCGCTCAATGAAGCACTCCCCGTTACCGAAAGCAGCTACGGCCTCGCGCGAAGCTGAGACGAAGGCGTCCTCAACCTCGCCCAGCTCCCGCACGATGCGCATACCGCGCCCGCCGCCACCGTGGGCGGCCTTGATAATAGAGGGCAGGCCGTGCTCCTGGGCAAAGGCGCGGGCCTCTTCGGGGGAGGCCACGGGGCCGTCCGACCCCGGCGCCAGCGGGGCACCCACCGACTGGGCCAGCTCGCGGGCCTTAACCTTATCGCCCAGAGCCTCGATGGTCTCGGGGGCAGGGCCAATCCAGGTTAGCCCGGCGGCCATCACCGCCCGGGCAAAATCAGCGTTCTCCGCCAAAAAACCGTAGCCGGGGTGAACGTCGGTAGCCCCCGAGGCCACCGCAATAGCCAGTACCTTCTCCATATCTAGGTAGGTTTCGGCTGGGCCGGTGCCCTCTAGGGCGTAGGCTTCATCGGCCAGGGCGGTGTGTAGGGCCTCGGCGTCCGAATCGGCGTAGACTGCCACCGACGCGATCCCCTGGGCGGCGCAGGCGCCAATAATACGGACGGCAATTTCGCCACGGTTAGCAACGAGAACTTTACGCATGCGGGGGCTCACTTTTCGGTCGGGGTAGGGGTGGTCTGGGGTGGAGTTAG
>NZ_SPQC01000018.1 GCF_004569295.1 Rothia nasimurium | reverse complement strand
GGGTGGCGCCGCTGGGGGCGGGGGCGCCGGGGAGCACGGTAACGAGCTCCCAGCCGTCTTCACCCCAGTTATCGAGGATCTGCTTGGTTGCGTGAATCATCAGGGGCACTGTTGCGTATTCCCATTTTTCCATAGCACCAAGCCTAGACCACCGGGGCTAAAAAGACGACTCTTACACCTCTCACAGGTTTTTCTTGGGTGGCTGTGACATGCACGCCGGTGCGCTTTTCGCCCTGAGCCGATAAACTGATGCAATGGCTTCTTCAAAGAATGTGCGAAAGAGGCGCCGTAGCCCCGGCGACCTTGTTCAGTTTGTTGCGCTGAGCATCATTGCCGGTTTTATTGCGGCGCTGATTATGGTGCCGCCCACCACGGCCCTGAGTGCATCTATCAATGCATCAATGAACTGGTTTAAGAGTCTGCCCGCTTCCCTCAGCGACGGACCGCTCTCTCAGCCGTCCGTTATCTACGCGAATGACGGCAAGACTGAGCTGGCGTCCTACTACTCTCAGAACCGCACCGAGGTGGCGCTGAATGATATTTCCCAGCACATGAAGGACGCGATTCTTTCGTCCGAAGACCGTAACTTCTACGAGCACGGTGCGGTTTCCCCCATGGGTATCGCCCGCGCCCTGGTCAACAACGTCATTAACCCTGAGACCCGTCAGGGCGCTTCTACCCTGACCCAGCAGTACGTCAATAATCTGCTCATTGACGCAGCTGAACAGGCAGGTACCGAGGCCAGTACCCTGGGTGCTAATAAGGACTACCTTGATAAGATCAAGGAAATGAAGCTGGCTATCTCGATGGAGCAGAACCTCTCTAAGGACCAGATTCTTGAGGGCTACCTCAACATCATCAACCTGGGCGGTTCCAACTACGGTGTAGAGGCCGCAGCCTACTACTACTGGGGCATCTCAGCCTCAGAGCTCAGTATCTCCCAGTCGGCGATTCTGGCGGGCATGGTGGTTTCACCCAACGTCTACCGCCCCGATGTTAACCCCGAGCTGTCTAAGCAACGCCGCGATGTAGTGCTGGGCACCATGCTCCGCGACGGCAAGATTACCGAGGACGAGTACTCGGACGCCCTGAATGAAGAGATTACTCTCGATATTCACACCACCCCCATGGGCTGCTCAACCGCCGGCGACTTTGCGCATTTCTGCTACTACGCTATCTATGATTTCCTGAACGACGAGACCTATGGTGCCACCGAGGACGACCGTGCGAATGCCCTCTACCGCGGTGGCTACAAGATCGTTACTACCGTTGATGCTGACGCTCAGAAGGACGCCAAGACCCAGGTTGAGACTACCCAGCCCTCAAGCAACAATCCCGACCGCGTTAGCGCATCTCTGGTTTCTGTTGAACCCGGCACCGGCAAGATTATTGCCATGGCTCAGAACTCCGGTTACGGTGACTCTGACCAGACTGACTTTGCGGATAACTACTTCAACTTCAACGTGGGTGTCTCCCACGGTGGCACCGCAGGCTTCCAGCCCGGCTCAACCTTCAAGTCCGTGATTCTGGCCCAGTGGATTAAGGACGGCAAGGGCGTCAACGCCACCATTGATGGCACTTCCCTCAGCTACCCCAAGAGCTTCCAGTGGCCTGCTAAGTGCGAGGACGGCGGCTTTGTTACCTCCGAAGATGCTGATGGCTACGTCTTCACCAACGCTGAAGGTGGTAACCAGAGCTGGGGCACCGTGGCCTACGGCCTGAAGAACTCCATTAACTCCTACGCCATCAAGATGGCGTCGGTGACCGATGCATGTGCCCTCAACGACCTACGTGCCAAGCTCCGTATCACCGACGGTAATGGGGCAGACCCCTACACCATCACCCGCCCCTCCTACCTTCTGGGTGGTTGGGACCAGGGTACCACCCCCCTGATTATGGCTTCGGCCTACGCCACTTTTGCTAGCGGCGGCACCTACTGTGAGCCCCGTTCACTTGAAACCGTCAGCAAGAACGACACCGAAGTTAAGGCCTACGAGTCCACCTGTGAGCGCGTACTTGAAGAAGACGTTGCCAACGGTGTGAGCTACGTACTCAAGCAGGTTCTGGTAGACGGCTCAGGTTACCAGCGCGGTATCGGCTTGGCCGATGCGTCCGCCGCTAAGACCGGTACCACCAACAACTCAACCCAGACCTGGATGGTGGGCTACACCCGCGGCCTCTCCACCGCATCATGGGTAGGCAACATGGAGAACGGTTCACGTTCCCTCAACGGCCTTTCCATCAACGGTAAGGTTCTGGACTACGTGGACGGTGCCACCTACGCAGGTGCCCAATGGCAGAAATTCATGCAGGCCCAGGCTAAGAACTACAACACCGATAAGTTCGATACCCCCTCGAACACGGTTCTTGGTACTAACCAGTAAGGACTCCCTTGAATTCTCAGAATTCTCGTGGCGTGGCGGCTTCAGCTGGCGCTCTTGCCCAGACCCTTTCAGCGGTTCTGGCAGCGGGTGCCGTAGCTGGGGCCGCCACGGCCGCTTATGCCCACTTTATTGAGCTCAATAACTTCCAGGTGCGCCGGGAAACCCTGCCGATTCTGCCGGCAGGTAGCCCCGACTTCAAGATCCTGCATATCTCGGATATGCACATGATTCCGGGGCAGACCCAGAAAACCGCCTTTATGCATTCTCTGGCCGAGCTAGAGCCTGACCTGGTCATCAATACCGGCGATAACCTCTCCCACCTCGACGGCCTTCCCGCTCTGCTAGAGGCCCTGGACCTCCTGCTGGATTATCCGGGTGTCTATGTGCCGGGCTCTAACTGCTACTTTGCCCCGGTGCCCAAGAACCCGGCCCGCTACCTCTGGAAGAAGAACACCGGGGACGAGGCCAACGACCAGACCCGCGCGGTACTCCCCACCCAGGTGATGCACGATGCCTTCGATACCCGCGGCTGGGTAGGGCTGATTAACCGCTATGAGACGCTCCCCCTGGGAGGGCTGCGCCTAGAGTTCTCCGGGGTGGACGACCCCCACCTGGAGTACGACCGCCACCCCGGTTTCTCCCCCACCGCTTTCGACGCGGAGCCGGGCCCGAGCGTCCGCCTGGGTGTCTGCCATGCCCCTTACCTGCGCACCCTGGACCGGTTTGCGGACGACGGCGCCCAGGCTATCTTCGCGGGCCATACTCACGGTGGGCAGGTGTGCCTCCCGGGTGGGCGGGCCCTAGTGTCCAACTGTGACCTACCCCCGGCCCGGGCCAAGGGTCTCTCCTACCAGGGGGACGTGCCTGTGCAGGTAACGGCTGGCCTGGGTACCTCACGCTATGCCCAGGTGCGACTCTTCTGCCCGCCCGAAGCTGTACTGGTGACGCTGACAACCCGGTAACCTATCTGGTTTTTGCAGGAATGCAAATATAAGATAGATTACTATGGCTTCTCGACTACTGCGCGTCTCCCCCATACCCATACCTCCCCCTGTGCCCCACGGTGCCCGCACCGAACAGGACATCACCCTCTGGCAGTATTCCCGCCCTATTCGCGCGCGCTGGGTCTGCGGGCTTTTCGTAGCACTCACCGCAGCCATTATCGCTATCTCTATCCCCCAGGTACTGGGCTGGATTGTCGATGCCATGCTGACCGACCAGCCCACCGTGGGGGCAGTCTGGGCAGGCGGCGCCCTGGTTTTTGCGCTGGGTCTAGCCCAGTCCGCCCTTTTCTTCTTACGCAGGCAACTGGTTATTGAACCCGCCAGCACGGTAGAAAACACCATGCGCATCGACCTCTTCGACCGTCTACTGCGCTCCCCCGTGGCCTTCCACGACCGCTGGCCCTCGGGCCAACTCCTGACCCGTGTCATGAGCGATTTGGGCACTATCCGCCGCTGGACGGCCTTCGGCCTGATTCAAATCATTACCGTAGCCGTACAGGTAACTGTCGGCAGTTTCTACATGTTTACCGGCTCCTGGCAGCTGGGACTGGTCTTCCTGGCCAGCATGCCGCTGACTCTCTTCTGCGTCTGGCGGTTTGTGCTGACCTTCCGCACCCTGACCCGCAAGGCCCAAGAACACACCGGCGACCTGGCAACAACCGTCGAAGAATCGGTGCAAGGTCTACGCGTGCTCAAGGCCTTGGGGCGGGGCCCGCACGCCCTGGCCGGGTTCCGCCAAGAAGCCCAAGAACTACTAGACCTTGAAGTTGCCCGAGGCCGGGCCATGGGGCGGGTCCGTATGCAGACCACCCTCATTAGCGGAGCCTCCCTCTGTGTGGCCCTGCTTTGGGGCCTGCACTTGGTGAGTACCGGCGTCATGACGGTTGGTGTCCTCACCAGCTATTTCGCAACCGCCACCATCCTGTTTACCCAGGTGGAGCGCTCGGGCATGCTGATTTCCATGTATCTGGCATCGAGTGTTTCTATGGACCGCCACCGCCAGGTCATGGTGGGCGAGGCCGGTGAAGATATCGACATGCTGCCCGTCCACCGTGAGCGCCCCGAGGCGGCAGCTGCCCGCCTCGATTTTAAGGACGTCGCCTTCAGCTACGGGAAGCAGGAGCAGCAGGTACTCACCGGCTTCTCCCTGCAGGTACGCCCGGGAGAGATTATTGCCCTGGTCGGTTCGACCGGGTCGGGTAAGTCTACCGTCCTTCAGCTGGTGCAGAGGCTCTATGAGCCGACTTCGGGCAGCATCAGCCTGAACGGTCGCGATATCGCCTCCCTTCCCCTGCCTGAACTGCGTTCCCAGGTGGCAATTGCCTTTGAAGACCCCCTGCTGTTTTCGGCGAGCGTGCGCAATAACGTCCTGCTGGGTCTAGACCGCAGCGGACTTACCCCGGCTGAGGAAGAGGCCATTCTGACCCGTGCCCTGACCGTGGCTGCCGCTGACTATGTGTACCAGCTCCCAAATGGACTCGATACCGTCATCGGTGAAGAAGGTATGAGCCTATCTGGCGGCCAGCGCCAGCGCCTCTCATTAGCGCGCGCTATCGCCGCGAGCCCGGCCGTCCTCCTGCTCGATGATCCGCTCTCTGCCCTCGACGTGACGACCGAAGAAAAGGTGGTGGGGCTGCTCAAGCAGGAGCTGACCGAAACCACCACTCTGCTCACGGCCCACAGGCCCTCTACGGTGGCTCTGGCCGACCGGGTTGTGCTCTTGCAGCAGGGGCAGGTAGCTGCGGTGGGCACCCACACCGAGCTGCTCAGCAACCCCATCTACCGCGACCTGATGAGCACCGACACCCAGCTCACTCCCGCAAGGCCGACGGACACCGGTGAGGTTGAGAGCAAGATGCAGGAGGGCGGGCGATGAGCCAGAGAATTACCGATTCAGAAGATAAGATTCAGCTCTCTCAGAGCGAGGCTAAGGCTGTTCGCCGCCGGTCGGTGGCGCTCTTACTCGATGTGCTGCGGCCGGTACGGGGCCACCTGCTCTTCACCCTTTTCCTGGTGATTCTGGCAACAGCCCTGACCACGGCCATGCCCTGGCTCATTTCTACGGCTATCAACGACGCCCTAGAACCCCTGCTGGCTGGAGACAGCAGCTACGCGATTGTGTTGGCGGCCCTCTATGTAGCGGCAGCGGTCGTCGCCGGTTTAGCCACCTACACCAATATTCTGCTCACCTACAAGATTTCCCAGAAGGTACTCTTTGACCTGCGCCAGCGCATGTTTGAGCACGCCCAAAAACTCTCGGTGGGCTTCCACGACACCTACACCTCGGGCCGCGTAATCTCTCGCCTCACCAGCGACCTCGATACGATTCGGCAGTTCCTCGACTCGGGGCTTTCTGAGCTTGCAGCTATGCTGCTTTCCATCTCCTTTACTATTGTGGCCCTCTGCCTCATGGACTGGCGGGCTGGCCTCGCCCTGCTGGTGATGATGCTTCCCGTCGCCTGGCTCACCGTCTGGTTCCGCCGCGAATCTGAACTGGCCTACCGGGCCCAGCGGGTGGCGTCCGCCCGCATCATCTCCCGCTTTGCCGAGACCTTCACCGGCCTACGCGCCGTCAAGGCCTTCCGCGCCGAGGCAAGCTCGCGCGCAGCCTACGCGGACGCCGCCGAGGACTACCGGGTGCACGTCATGCAGTCCATCAAGGTGCACGGCACCTACATGCCAGCCCTTCAGGCTCTGGGTAACACCTTTGTTGCCATTGTGCTCGTCATCGGTGGCTACTCCATTCTGGGCGGGTCCATGCAGGCCGGCACCCTGCTAGCCCTGGTCATCTACGCCAACCGGGTCTTTGAACCTATCTTCATGTTCTCGGACTACTACAACATGTTCCAGTCAGCGGTCTCCGCCCTTGAAAAGGTGTCGGGCTTCCTCGCCGAAGAGCCCGAGGTAGCCGAACCCGAGCGTCCGGCCCGCCGAACCGCCCCCGCAAGCGGCCATCTGGTCTTTGACGAAGTTGAATTTGAGTACGTCGAAGGACGCCCCACCCTACACCGCCTGAACCTCGACATCCCTGCCGGGCAGCGCCTAGCCCTGGTGGGAGAAACCGGCGCCGGTAAATCAACCATCGCCAAGCTCATTGCCCGTTTCTACGATGTCACCCACGGTCAGCTCACCCTCGACGGGGTAGACCTGCGCGACCTATCCGATGAGCAGCTGCGCCGTGAGGTCGTCATGGTCACCCAGGAGGCCTACCTTTTCAAGGGCACCGTGGCCGACAATATCCGCCTGGGCAACCCGGCCGCCAGCGATGAAGAAGTGTTCGAGGCGGCCCGCAAGGTCGGGGCCTACGACTTCATCACCGGCCTACCCCAGGGTTTCGATACCAACCTCTCTAAGCGCGGCGGGCGGGTCTCTGCAGGCCAGCGTCAGCTCATTTCCTTTGCCCGGGCCTTCCTCGCCGACCCAGCCGCCCTAATTCTCGATGAAGCCACAGCCTCCCTCGATATTCCCACCGAAAAGCTGGTGCAGCAGGGGCTTGAGTCCCTGCTGGCGGGGCGCACCTCTGTGGTGATTGCCCACCGCCTCTCCACGGTCCTCACCGCCGACCGGGTGCTGGTGGTGTCGGACGGACGCGTGGTGGAGGACGGCTCCCCCGCCGCCCTGGTCGAGGCCGGCGGCCGCTTTGCCGCCATGGCTCGGGCCTGGGAAGAGAACAACAGCACCGAGGGCTAAATCGGGGTGATTTGGCAGGCTTAAGACCACCGCGCTATACTTGAGAGGTTGTTATACGCAACAATCGGGATGTGGCGCAGCTTGGTAGCGCGCGTCGTTCGGGACGACGAGGCCGCAGGTTCAAATCCTGTCATCCCGACCAAGCATAACCGCCCCTGGTTCTAGCCGGGGGCGGTTTTTTCTTGCTCTCTTCTGCTTTCATAGGGTCACACAGCGTCACAGATGCTTGCCTTGTAAAGTTTATTGGGTGTAGGCTGAAGAAAAATGTAGAAGTGAAAGGACGACCCGTGTCACAGAAAATTCTCGTTATCTCCGGCTCAGACCGCGACGGTTCATTCAACACCCAGCTCGCCGAGCAGCTCGTCGAAGCCCTAGAAAATGAGGGCCAGCGCGCTGAGGTCTACGATTTCTCGGCAGTTCCCCTGCTCAGCCAAAACTCCGAATTCCCCGCGCCCGAATCTGTGCAGAAACTGCGCGCCGATATCGCTAACGCCGCCGGCCTGATTCTGATCTCCCCCAAATACAACGGCTCCTACCCTGCCCGCCTGAAGAACCTGATTGACTGGGCATCACGCGCTGTTATCGCGGGCGACCGCGAGTCCCCCACCGTATTGAACGGCAAGAAGGTCGGTATTGCCTCGGTTGCTAATTCAACCTACGGTAAGTTCGTGCGCGAGAGCCTGCGCCACCTGGTCCCCTACGTCCGTGCCAACCTGATGGAGGGCGAGGGCCTGGGCGTCCGCATCCCCGGCGAGGCTTGGGGTACCGGCAAGCTAGAACTAGATGAAGAGCAGCAGAAGAACTTTGACGAGTTCGTCGCTAACTATATGAAGTTCCTCGGCACCTAAAACGGCACTAGGTATGCGGCGGCCCTCCCTGCTTGGCAGGGAGGGCCGCCGCATGTCTATCTTTACAAACGATAACCTAGCTGGTGAGGCTCTCAGCCTTCTCTAGTTCTTCAGCTAATTGGTTACCGATAACCCAGGTGTTAAGGGGACCTTCAACGCGACGGCCATTGATATAGAGAATAGGATCAGCTGATTCGCGAAGCTCTTCTGGCAAATCGCTATTATCTCGATCAATTCTGGCCTGATCTATACCACTGCTAATACGCTCCTGCATAGCAACAAAGTCTAGTCCCAGAGAATCAGCAAGTTCTTTCACTATAGACTCGTCATAACTAGCGACCTCATCAGCAATATGCGAGATAGCATTATGGTACTCACCAAATTTTCCTTGTGCCGCAGCGGCTTCGATAGAAAGTGCAAGGTAGTTTGAGAGAGCTCCTTCTGTCTTATGACGCACGGTATATGAAATTCGCGAATCATTATCTAGTTCATTGTAGGACTGCCAGAGTGCGCCTGCGAATTTAGCGACCTTGTTGGGGCTGTAATCGGTATAAAAAACTACCTGAGCCACTGCGTTAGGGTCACCGTAAAGATGGTCCTTTTCAGGATCGATAGCCCGGGGAAGGCGTTCACCAGCTGGCGGCTCAAGCGGTGCGAAACGGTCACCCAAGCGGAAAATGATGGTTGCCAGGATAAGGGCAAAGAGAGATGCAAGAAGCACACCGATACGGGCCTGGTCACGGACCACTTCATCATCAATAGCCATACCAGCAACTAGCAAGGAAATCGTAAACCCGATGCCAGAGAGAGCGCCAATACCTGCGATGCGAGGCATATCGAGACCGGGGAGACGGCTTGAAGGCATCAGCCTAGTCACAGCCCATGCCCCTAGAACAACACCCAAAAGCTTGCCTAGAACAAGACCAAAGATAACACCCCAAGTAACAGACGAAGTAGCTGCTGCTGAAAAGCTCTCACCTGTAATCACAATACCCGCGTTGGCTAGAGCAAAAAGTGGCACAACCAAGTAATTCACATACGAGGGCAAAAAATCTGATAGACGCTGATTAAGCGGGATTGCATATAGCAAGCTTTGACGGACAGCCATAGCTGTACCTGGGACAGGATCTTGTCGATAAAGATTAAAGAGGCCACTCGCGGCATCGGCGTCAGAGCGGCGAGGGGCATAAACTGGCATCAGCAGAGCGATCAGTACGCCTGCCAAAGTTGCATGGATTCCAGATGAATACATTGCTGCCCAGGTAAAAATACCAATGACAATGTAGGGGAAAGATTGCCATGCACCACGACGGGCCATTAGCCATATAGCGGCCAGGCCGAGAGCTACAAAGAATAGCCCTGTGGGGTTCAAATCGTCAGTGTAGAAGATTGCGATAACACTCAGTGCCCCGATGTCATCAATAACCGCAAAAGCCAATAAAAAGGCTCGCAGACGGGGAGCATTTTTGGGGCCAATGAGGGCCAGCATACCCAGTGCAAAAGCTGTATCGGTGGAGATAACGATTCCCCAGGCTGATTCAAAGCCTGAACCGTTTGTCATGAAATAGAAGATTAAGGCAGGAACAGCCAAGCCGCCCAAAGCTGCAACTGTGGGAAGTACCGCCTGTTTGGGATTGCGCAGCTCTCCTAAAGCGATATCACGTCGGACATCTAAACCCACCATAAAGAAGAAAAAGGTCATCAAACCTTCGTCTACCCATTCATGGAAGGTGAAGTGAAGGTCAAAGTTGGCAATAGTGAACCCGGCTTCAGTGTGCCAGAAGTGGCTGTAGCTCTCGCCACCGAAGTTAGCCCAGATAAGAGCTGCAGCAGTAGCTAGTGCTAGAGCTAGGGCAGCGTTAGTTTCACTTCGCAGAAAACGATATCGTCGAACGTACTTCCGCAAATAGTTACTGGTTATTATTGATTCTTGAGACACGACGGTCCTTAGCTCATCAGGTAGTGGTGTGTTTCCCTGCATTTCCTATCTATAAAGTTCAGATAGGTTTAGTGATGGCAGAAAAGAAGTTAGTCTGAATAGACTAGCCTTTTTCTGCCTAGCCAGGCAGGCACACAGGCTGTGATGTTGGTAGCCTTGGGGCAAAGTAAAGCCGGGCCCTATAGCAGCAGGCCAAGCATATGACGAGCAGGGCGATCTATCCCCTGCCAGAGACCCAGGCTAAGGTGGTCTCAAGCGGGCCGCGCCATAAGAAAGTCTGGCCGAGCAGGCGCTGCCAGACCCAGGCAAAGAGCAGGGCACCCAGAATCAGGCCAAACATCATGGCCCAAGAGTTATCAGAGGCAGGCAGGCCGTAGGCTGGGGCGTAGTTAGCGTACAGGGCCAGCACGGCAATCTGGAGCACGTAAAGGGAAAGGGTCATACGCCCGGTTCCCACCAGGGCACCGGCCAGGTGCTCCCGCCCGGCTAGAGCACGCGCCAGCAGGCAGCACCAGCCCAAGGTCGCCAGGCAGGCTGCCAGGCTAAAGGCAATCTCAAGCCGGCTGGAAGTGTAGGGAAGGAACTCTGCAACAGCAAAACGGGAGTACCAGAAGAGGCCACCGGTTGCCAGGCTTCCCAGCAGGGCCAGGGCTACATCACCCCAGACACCCCAGCGTTCGATGAGGAAGGCGATCACCGCACCGATGCAGGCGTAGGTCAGCAGGGTAAAAACCTGGTAGTTCTGGCCGGTGAACGTCCACTCGTAGAGGTAGGCAGTGTAGCTGCCGTCGAGAGAGGCCTGGATAGCATGGGGCTGGAAGTAGGTCCGGGCGGACGCCGCAAACCACCAGCTGCCCACAGCCAGGAGGGACAGGGCCCAGGAGGGCAGGAAGACAAGGGGGGCCATGAGCAGGCTCAGCAACCCCAGGTACTCCAGCACGATATCGACCTGGGCACCCCAGGTACCGATGTAGAGCCCCAGAGCAACCAGCACAATAGCCCGCACCACCGAGGAGGCAAAGAGGGCAGGGAAGCTCATACGCTGAGATGAGAAGAAAGCGCCCGCTCCCAGGAGGAAGGCAAAGAGCGGGGCGGTCAGAAACTCACTCAGGTTCAGCACCCCACCGGGGCCACCGCCGGGGGCTCCATGGACGATAAACATGCTGATCAGGGCAGCACAGCGAGCCAGGTCAATACCGATAACACGGCCTGCGGTCTTTAGGTCGGTCACGCAATACTCCTCAATAAATACCTGCTTTAGCCTAACACTGCCCCGCCACCCTGCGCGGGCAGGGGCACACATGGCACACTGGTTAGGTTGCCCCTCACCTCTTTGAAAGTCACTATGAGCACCCACTCCACCGACGTCGTCCTTCTGGCCGCCAGTTCATCGGCGACCAGCGAGTATATTTCTATTTTCTGGATTACCGCTGCGGCGCTTTTAGCGCCCCTGGCGTCCGCCCTGGTGAAAAAGAAAATTCCAGATGTTGTCTTCCTGATTATCTTCGGCGTACTCATCGGCCCGCAGGTTCTAGGGCTTGCCAGCACCGATGGCGGGGTTGCTCTGGTGAAGGATCTGGGTCTGGGCCTGCTCTTTTTGCTGGCTGGTTACGAAATTAACGCCGGAGCCCTGCGCGGACGACAGGGGGCTTTCGCTGTGGGGTCCTGGCTGGTGAGTTTCACCCTCGGCCTGGTTCTGGCGGTGAGCCTCTCCCAGTTTTCGGGTTCTTTCTCGACCTACGCGGTCATCGGTATTGCCCTGAGTTCTACCGCCTGGGCACCCTGCTGCCCCTGCTCAAAAGCCACGGTAAAGCGGGCACGAAAGTCGGCAACGGGGTGATGGTGCACGGGGCTATCGGCGAGGTGCTCCCTATCTTTGCGATGTCCCTGCTGCTCTCGTCGCACGCCCCCTGGGTTGCGGTGCTGATTCTGCTGGCCTTTATGGTCATTGCTGTCATTTCAGCGGTTGTGCCCCACCGCCTCTTCGAGCATATTCCGGGCCTGCGCCGCACCATGGCGGCTGAGGCTAACACCACCAGCCAGACCATGCTTCGCCTGGCCATGTTCCTTCTGGCTACCCTCATGATGGTCGCCGCGGTCTTTGAGCTCGATGTGGTGCTCGGTGCTTTTGCCGCCGGCATTATCCTGCGCTCTCTCACGCCCGAGGGCGCCTTTGAGCCCTTCTCCAAGCGTCTTGAGGCCCTGGGCTTTTCCTTCCTCATTCCCCTCTTCTTCGTGAGCTCGGGTATGGGTATTAAGGTGTCGGTCATCTGGGAGCAGCCGTTGCTTCTTGCCGGCATTGTGCTCGGCATTCTGGTAGTGCGCGGCCTGCCGGTCTTTGCCGCTGAAAAGTTCTTCGACACCGGTTCGGGGCTCACCACCGTGCAGGAAAAGCTCCAGCTGGGGCTCTACTCTGCTGCGGGCCTGCCCATCATTGTTGCTGTTACCGAGGTGGCACTGGCCAACGACCTGCTCAGCGAACAGAATGCCTCCCTGCTGGTGGCAGGTGGGGCGCTGACCGTCCTTCTCTTCCCCTTGTGGGCCTCGGCCATCGGGGCAGTGGGGCGCAAGGACGCTGGCCCCCGTCCGGGTGCCTCTGGCGGCTCAAGCTCGCGGCAGCGCCGCAGCGCTAAGAAACTAGAGCGGGCCGCCGCGGTGCGGGCGGCAACGGGCGCTCTTCCCGTCATCAAGCGTCCGAATTCCTAGCCTCCCCCTAAAGCACCCGGCAGAAAGGGCCCCCTTGCCTGAGCAAGGGGGCCCTTTCTATCACAGAGCGGGTTTCAGCCTACTTGAGGATGATGACGTCCAGGGTACGGGGGCCGTGCACACCTTCAACGCGGATCAGCTCGATATCTGAGGTCGCTGAGGGGCCTGAGATCCAGGTGATGGGCTTGTCGAAGTTCAGACGGGCCACGGTCTCGGGAATCAGCTCGACGATGGTATCGACGGGGACCACGCAGATGTGGTGGTCGGGTACCAGGGTGATGGCGCGGCGGCCTTCGGTCTCGGTGCTGTTCAGGGCGATGGTGCCGGTCTCGGCGCAGGAGACGGTTGAAGAGGTGACAACCGCGTCGATGGCGTCGAGTTCGCGTACGGAGAGGGCACCGGGCTTGTTGGCGTTACCGGAGTCAACCACGCGGGAGCGGGCTGCGGTGTCTTCGGGCAGCCACTCGGTCTTGAGACCGGTGGGCACCACGTAGCGGGAGGACTTACCGAGCAGTTCGCCTACGCGAGCGGCGATGGTCTCTTCGGTCTCGTGGTAGACGTTAGCCTTGTAGTCGATCAGGCGGTCGACCAGCATCTCGATAATTTCTTCGGTGCCCTTGTCGCTTTCGCGGCGGTAGGCGCGGACGGGCTCAGCCGGCTGGGGATTGTCCCAGAGGGAGGCGCGGATGCGGCCCAGGATTTCTGCTTTTGCATCAGACATTAGTTGGCCTCCTTGGGGGCGATGGGGTTAGCGGTCTCAGCGTTGGCGTGGGCCTCGGCAATCTTGGCCTGGTTAGCGGCAATGATGGCCTGCAGGTCAACGCGTTCGCCGCCTACACGCTTGGGGGCAGAACCGCGTTCCTTCTTCCACTCGTTGCGGAAGGAGGACTTGGGGGGTGCCGGGATGTCGCGGTATTCGGTCCAGCCGCCGACGATACCGGGCAGCTTGGTGATCTTGCCCTTCTTGCCGGTAATCAGCTTGGAGGCGGGAAGGCCCTTGGTGGCCAGAGCCATAAGGGCACCTGAGCTGAAGAGCTTCTTGGCGCCGAACATCATGGCGTCCATCTGCACGTGGCGTTCCTTCTTGCCGCCTTCGAACTCGCCCTGGGCCTTTTCGTGGTCAACTGCCTTGCCGCGCAGGTGAACCAGCACGTCGGGGATGTTGATCTTGACGGGGCAGGCTTCGTAGCAGGCGCCGCAGAGGGAGGACGCGTAGGGCAGGGTGGAGTTGTACTCGTTCTCGATACCGCCCAGCTGGGGGGAGAGAATTGCGCCGATGGGGCCGGGGTAAGTGGAGCCGTAGGCGTGGCCGCCTGCGCGTTCGTAGACGGGGCAGACATTCATGCAGGCTGAGCAGCGGATGCAGTGCAGGGCCTGGCGGCCGACCTGGTCGGCCAGGGCTGCGGTGCGGCCGTTGTCCATGAGGATGACGTGCAGGTTCTGGGGGCCGTCACCGGGGGTTACACCGGTCCACATGGAGGTGTAGGGGTTCATGCGCTCACCGGTGGACGAGCGGGGCAGCAGCTGGGTGAAGACCTCGAGGTCCTGCAGGGTCGGCAGCAGCTTTTCGATGCCCATGAAGGTGATTAGGGTATCGGGCAGGGTCAGGCACATACGGCCGTTACCCTCAGACTCAACGATGGTCATGGTGCCGGTTTCGGCGATACCGAAGTTGACGCCTGAGATGGCGACCTTGTTGGTCAGGAACTTCTCGCGCAGGCGGAAGCGAGAGGCTTCTGCCAGTTCTGCCGGGTCGTTGGTGAGGTTGGGGTTGACGCCCTCAATCTTCTTGAGGAAGATGTCGCGAATCTCGGTGCGGTTGCGGTGAATTGCGGGCACCAGGATATGGGAGGGGCGGTCGTTGTCGCCCAGCTGGACGATTTCTTCTGCCAGGTCGGTTTCAATAGCGTGGATGCCGTGCTCTTCGAGGAACTCGTTGAGGCCGGTTTCGGCGGTGGCCATTGACTTGATCTTGTTGACCTCGGTGACGCCTTCTGCCTGGATCAGCTTGAGGGCGATTTCGTTGGCCTCGTGTGCGTCGCGGGCCCAGTGTACGTGTCCACCGCGGGCGGTGAAGTTCTTTTCGAACTCTTCGAGGTAGGTGTCGAGGTTGGCCATGACCTTCTGCTTGATCATGGAACCTGTGGTGCGCAGATCCTGCCAGTCGGGCAGTTCTGAGATGACGGCGGCGCGCTTGTTACGGATCTTGTGGGTAGCAAAGCCCAGGTTGGCGCGCAGCTGCTCGTTCTGGAGTTCCTTCTCTGCATATTCGGGGAAGGGCTCGAATTCGAAGATGTTGCCGACGCCGTGGCGGACCTTGGGCATACCGAGTGCGGTGGTTGACATGGCTTTACTTACCTCCTGCGGTAACAGCTACGGGGCCGGTGACCTTGAGCGGGTTTTCCTTGGTGGATGCAAGAATCTCGGCGAAGTGTACGGTCTGTACGGGTGAGTTCTTGCGGGAGAGAGCGCCGCCGATGTTCATCAGGCAGGATGAGTCGCCGCCGGTGCAGACCGATGCGCCGGTTGCTTCAATGTTCTCTACCTTGTCGGCAACCATGGCGCCGGAGGTGTCTGCGTTCTTGAAGGAGAAGGTTCCACCGAAGCCACAGCACTGGTCAAGGCCGTCAATCTGGGTGTATTCCAGGCCCTCAACGGTGCGGATCAGGTCTTCCTGGCGGGTACCCAGACCCAGCAGGCGCATGCCGTGGCAGGATGAGTGGTAGGTGACCTTCTCGGGGAAGTAGGAGCCCAGCTGTTCTGCAGCGTTGGTGATGCCGCAGACGTCGATGAGGAACTGGGAGAGCTCGAAGGAGCGGGCAGCCAGTGAGGCGGCAGCGCGGGCGGTGGCGTCGTCGCCTGCTCGCTCTGCGATCATGGGTTGCTGGTGGCCGAGGGAGGCGACGCAGGAGCCTGAGGGCGCAACGATGGCGTCGAAGTCCCATTCTTCAAAGGCCTGTACGTGGGTTTTGACGATGGGGTAGGCGTCGTCGAAGTAGCCCGAGTTGACGTGCATCTGGGAGCAGCAGGTTTGGCCCTGCGGGAAGACGACCTCGTGGCCGAGACGCTCCAGGATGTCAACGGTAGCCTTAGCTACCTTGGGGTACATTGCGTCGACGATGCACGTTGAAAACAGTGCGACACGCATGTTGGTTCTCTCTTCTTCTGTGCGGCATGGGTAGCCTGCGTCTTCCTCACCGATTCAGGGGCGCGGACGCCGGCGGCTGGGTGGGAGAGGAAGGGCGGGCAGGTGCCTGTTAGATTCTTTTCCTACTCCCTCATTTAACACGATGGGGTAGGTGTTTCGATACTTTAAATAGGGCATATTTTCTTATGCAAATAATCTAACGGTCTGACCACATAAAGAAAGCTGAAAGAACTCCGCTCCCCCGCCGTGGGCGTCCGCGTCCCCCAAGACCCACACAAGCAGGCGCATACCAACACAAGAGCGCACCCAAAAACCCCGAAAAATCCATAAAACCACAGGGGTGAAAAAAATACCGCAAATAGATGCGGCCACAGCTTGGCGAAGGTGAACCACCTCATGTAACGTAGACCTCGAAAAACAACGGTCTGACCACAGGAGGTTAGGCCTCATATTTTTTGGCTCAGCGCCCCACAGATATGACGCCCAGCCATACCACACATCACTAAGGAGAATACGGTGGAAAATACCTATACCGCTGTAACCGACGCCGTAGGAGGAAGCCTCGCGCTCAGCGCCCTGGTCTCCACCCTGCCGCTGTTGGCATTCTTTATCATGCTGCTCGGCCTCAAGGCCCGCGCCCACGTCGCCGGCCTGGTCTCCCTGCTGGTCGCCCTGCTCGTTGCCATCTTCGGCTTCGGCATGCCCTGGGACCTCGCCGGTATGTCCGCCTTCCGCGGCGGCATCTACGGCCTCTTCCCCATCGTCTGGGTTATCCTCATGGCCATCTGGTTCTACCAGGTCACCGTGCTCTCCGGCCGCTTTGAAGACCTGCGCCGCACCTTCGACCTCATCGGCGGCGGCGACCTGCGTATTCAGGCCATCCTCATCGCCTTCTGCTTCGGCGGCCTGCTCGAAGCACTCGCAGGCTTCGGTGCCCCCGTTGCTATCACCGCAACCATGATCCTGGCCCTCGGCGTCAAGCCCCTCAAGGCTGCCACCACCGTCCTCATCGCCAACACCGCCCCCGTAGCCTTCGGCGCCGTTGCTATCCCCATCACCACCGCCGGTGAAGTCGGCGGCAAGGACGCAACCGTCATCGCAGCCCTCATCGGCCACCAGGCTCCCTTTATCGCCTTCTTCGTGCCCTTCATCCTGCTCTGGATCCTCGACGGCGTAAAGGGCCTCAAGGACGCATGGATGCACGCAGCCGTCATCGGCGCCTCCTTCGCCATCGCCCAGTGGTGGGCAGCAACCTACTTCGTCTACCAGCTCACCGACGTCGTAGCCTGCATCGTCTCCATCGCAGCAGCCGTTGTCTTCTTGCGCTTCGTCAAGCCCCGCGGCGTTGAAGGTATCCGCGAACGCTATGGCATCACCGCCCCCCTCGAAGTTGAGCACCTGCCCGGTCGCCGCATCTGGATGGCCCTCATGCCCTACCTGGTCGTTGTCATCATCTTCGGTGTCGCCAACCTCTACACCCCGCTCGTCGACTGGATGAAGACCACCGCCATCAAGTTCGACATACCCCTGCTGGCTGAGCGCCTACTGACCGCCTCCGGCGACCCCGTCAATTCCGCCTACACCTGGTCCTGGCTCAACAACCCCGGCACCTACCTGCTGATCTCTGGCATCCTGGTCGCCATCCTCTACGCCATCTTCAACGAAAACGGCAAGTACAAGCTCTCCATCGCCGACGCCTTCAAGGAAATCGGCGCCGTAGCCTACAAGATGCGCTGGTCAGCCGCCACCATCGCCCTGGTTCTGGCCCTAGCCTTCGTCATGAACTACTCCGGCCAGACCGTTGCCATCGGTGAATACGTCGCCTCCCTCGGCGTAGCCTACGCCTTCCTGGCACCCGTCCTCGGCTGGGTCGGCACCGCCGTCACCGGCTCCGACACCTCAGCCAACGCCCTCTTCTCCAAGCTCCAGGTCACCGCCGCTGAGCACCTGCAGGAAGGCGGCATGACCGGTGCCCACCCCGAACTCATGCTGGCAGCTAACACTACCGGTGGTGTGGTCGGCAAGATGATTTCGCCCCAGTCCCTCGCCATCGCGGCCACCTCGGTCAACATGGAAGGCAAGGAGTCCGAAATCTTCAAGGCAGTTCTCGGTTGGTCCTTCATCCTGCTGCTGGCCGTCTGTGCCCTGGTCTTCCTCCAGGCAACCGTTCTCTCCGGTCTGCTGGTTGAGCCCTACCTCACCGGCCACTAATCACAGGTTCACACCTATGAGCTAGGCACACAAAGGGCGGTGCAGTCCCACGTAACATACGTTGGAACTGCACCGCCCTTACCTATACCTTGTCTATAAGGTTTATTCAGAAGGTATGCCAGGCTCACGCTCGCTGCGAGCCTGCCTAACCTTTCCTTAATCTAGTTATCTCTCAATCTGAAAGACAGCGCGTGAAAGAAAAAGAGCCCACCTATACCGCCCTGCTCGAGTCCATCGAACACCGGTTGCGCCACGGCCAGCTGCGCGTCGGCGACCGCCTGCCCGGTGAACGCTCCCTAGCAGAGGAATACGGCATCTCACGGGCTTCGGTGCGCGAAGCCCTGCGTATTCTCTCCGCGGTGGGGCTCATTCGGTCAGGTGTAGGCTCAGGCCCCAAGGCCGGTGCTGTCGTGGTCTCGGAGCCCTCGGATGCCCTCGGCTGGGCCCTGCGCATGCACATCGCCACCCGCACCCTGCCGGTGGCAGACATCGTGAGCACCCGCGTCCTGCTCGAAGGCGAAGCCGCCGCCCACGCCGCCGACGTAGCCCATCAGCCCGAACACGCCGCGTCCCTAGCCACAGCCCGCCGCTACCTCGAAGAAATGGACCACGCAGATATTAGCGACGACCGCTTCCACTTCTGCGACACCCGCTTCCACTACGAAATATCAACCCTCAGCGGGAATATCGTGATGGACACCGTCATCGACTCCCTACACCTAGCAACCGTAGGCTACGTGCAAGAGGCCGTACCCTACCTCGACGACTGGGAGGCAACCAAACGGGAACTCCAGGACCAGCACCGGGCCATCTACGCGGCGGTTATTGCCGGAGATGCAGAACGTGCCCAGCGAACAGTCGCTGAGCACATTCGTTGGTTCTACGCCCTCTCAGAAATCGGGGCCGCCCACTACGAGTACCACCAGAAGGTACGCGATACGCAGGTCTAAGCCTCGAACTTCTGCCCGGTCAGACGCTCGTAGGCCTCAACGTAGCGGGCGCGGGTCTTCTCCACAACCTCGGCGGGAAGCTCAGGCACGGGGCCGGTGCCATCCCAGCCCGACTCCTCGCTCTTGAGCCAGTCGCGCACGTACTGCTTATCAAAGGACGCCTGGGCGCGGCCGGGCTCGTAGTCGTTGGCATCCCAGAAACGCGATGAATCAGGGGTCAGTACCTCATCGCCCAGGGTAATTTCACCGCGGTAGGAGTCGGTACCGAACTCAATCTTGGTGTCGGCCAGAATGATGCCGCGCTCACGGGCAATCTTCTCAGCGGTCTCGTAGACGTAGAGGGTCAGTTCCTGCAGGCGGTCGGCGATAGCCTCCCCCACCTCAGCGTCGAGCTCTTCACGGGTGATGGGCTCGTCGTGCTCCCCCACCTCTGCCTTGCCGGTGGGTGTGAAGAGGGCAGGCTCCAGACGGGAGCCATCTACCAGGCCGGCGGGCAGCTCAAACTCGTTGACCTTACCGGTCTTGCGGTAAGAAGCCAGGCCGGAGCCGGTCAGGTAGCCACGCACGATGCACTCAACCGGGAACATGTTCAGAGACTTACAGATCATGGCGCGGCCAGCCACTACCTCGGGCACGTCGGTAGACAGCACGTGGTTGGGCACACCCTTGAGCTGCTCAAACCACCAGAGGGACATCTGGGTCAGAATCTTGCCCTTATCGGGAATCTCGGTGGGAAGCACCTGGTCAAAGGCGCTGATACGGTCGGTGGCAACCACCATCACGGAGCCGGCACGCAGTTCGGCGTCGTCCTTCACGTTCAGGCCGGTGACGTCCTGGGTGTCCTCGTCAGGGATGTAGAGGTCACGGACCTTGCCGGAATACACGTGCTTCCAGCCGGGAATGTCTACGGGGGTATGGCTCATGATTTTCTCCTGGGGGCGTGCAGGTGGGCTGTGAGGTGATAGAAAAGTGACTGCCCACGCGGGTGCGGTGGGCAGTCACAGGAAGCTAGTTCTGGGTGGGAATCTGAATACGATTCTCGGCGGCAGCGAGCGCAATGTCTGAACGGTACTGGGCGCCATTCCAGGCAATGTCGCGCACGCCGGCGTAGGCGGCCTCGCGGGCTTCGGTGAGGTTCTCGCCCAGGGCGACGACAGCCAGCACACGGCCACCGGCGGTGACGATTTCTTCACCGTCGAGGGCGGTACCTGCGTGGTCAACGTGCACGTTCTCGCGCTGGTTGGCGGCATCCAGGCCGGTGATGGCATCGCGCTTGCGGGGAGTGTCGGGGTAGTTCTCTGCGGCCATGACCACGTCGACGGCAGTGCGGGGGTCCCAGTCAAGAGCAAGATCAGCAGGCAGTTCACCCTTAGCAGCAGCCAGTAGGACGCCACCCAACGGGGTGCGTAGACGAGCCAGTACTGCCTGGGTTTCGGGGTCGCCAAAGCGGGCATTGAATTCGATTACGCGGATACCGCGGGAGGTAGCTGCCAGACCACAATAGAGAACACCCACAAAAGGTGTGCCACGGCGAGCCATCTCGTCGATGGTGGGCTGGGCTACGCGTTCAATGACTTCCTCTACGAAACCTTCAGGCAGCCAGGGCAGGGGGGTGTAGGCACCCATACCGCCAGTGTTGGGGCCCTCATCGTTGTCAAAGATGCGCTTGAAGTCCTGGGCAGGTGAAAGGGGCAGGCAAGTGCTGCCGTCGGAGATCACAAAGAGAGAAACTTCAGGGCCGTCCAGGTACTCTTCAATGACTACAGTGCCACCAGCGGCAAAGCAAGATTCAGCATGAGCAAGAGCAGTATCGAAGTCCTCGGTGACAACAACGCCCTTACCGGCAGCCAGACCGTCATCTTTAACAACGTAGGGGGCGCCGAAAGTAGCGAGAGCGGTTTCAGCTTCTTCGCGGTTGGTGGCGACCTTAGCCATAGCGGTGGGTACATTGGCGCTGGCCATGACTTCCTTGGCAAAGGCCTTAGACCCCTCGAGCAGGGCAGCGGGCTTGGACGGACCGAAAACAGCGAACCCGGCATCGCGCAGGGTGTCTGAGACGCCTGCGACCAGGGGGGCTTCGGGGCCGATGACGACCAGGTCAGCAGCCAGCTCAGTGGCTAACGCAAGGGCTGCCTCGGGGTTATTTGCATCGATAGCGTGCACGGGGACGTCCTGGGCGATACCCGCGTTGCCGGGAGCTGAGTGCACCTCGGTAACGGCTGGATCTTTCAGGAGTGCTCGAATAATTGCGTGTTCACGACCGCCGGGGCCCAGTACCAAAACCTTCATTCTTTTAGGCTACCGGCAAGGTCACGATTTGATGAAGTCTTTACCGCAGTTTGAGCGCTTTTTGCCGGTAGTTTTTTGCGGACGCCCGCACCCGTTCCGTGCCCAACCCCACACCTCAACTATTTGCAGTTTCTGCAATATTGCAGTTACTGTAAATACATGCTCAAACACACGCCACCCCTCGACCAGCGCCGGGCCCGATCAACAGCATCCAAACGCAAAATCGCTGCTGCCGCCGAACACATTGTTCGTACCAGCGGACGCACAGGCCTGACCGCCTCAACACTGGCAGAGCAAGCGGGAGTATCAGAACGCACCGTCTTCAACCACTTCAAAAAACTTGAAGACGCCCTCACTTACCAGCTCTCTGCCCATCTCGAACCCTGCATCGATGAGCCTCCCTTTCCCCGAGGCCTTGCCATCGAAGATCTACCGCAGGCTTTGGTAGAGCATTTTCACGAAGCGGTTGAGACCGAACGAGTACAGCAGGACCTCGTCCGTTTCATCACCCTGGGCGCAGCCCTCGTCGAGGAAGAGTTTGACCTTGTAGCACGCGAAGTTACGCTGACTCTAGGCGATATCTGCAATACCCTTTGCAGCGAAATTGACAGGCTCTACCCCGATTTATCAATCGACCAGTCACTAGCGCTTGGTCTCTTCTCCTACAACCTGCTCATGGGGTACGTTTTTGCTTTCGTTCGGTTCGCGCAAGAACTTGACAAAAATATTTTTGAAAGGCCGTCTGGGCAGCTCGTGATTGAACCTCAGATGTTCGTTCCCCATATCCACGCTTACATCAACCAGGTAGCTGCCGGGGTTCCGGTATTTACCGCAGACGGCTCTGTTAGCGCGCACCAGACCATTTAGAGAAAACACAACCACACGAAAGGGAAACTGACAGACCATGTCTGAGTTCCTCTATAAAATCGGCAGCTTTGCAGCTCGCCGGGCCTGGGCCGTCATCGGTATCTGGGCACTCGTCATCGCCTTAGCAGGTGGCGCATACGCGTCCTTTAAAGGCGAGTTGACAGATTCCATCACTATTCCTGGTACCGAAGCACAGCTGGTTCAGGAAGAGCTGACCGATACCTTTAACCTGAATCTCAACGCCGGTACCGGCTCTGCTATTGTGCAGACCGAAGACGGCTCGGCCTTTACCGACGAGCAGAAAGCTGCTGTAGCGAGTGCCGTTGCAGAGGCTGCAACGGTAGAGGGTGTCGATAGCGTCAGCGATCCCTTCGCTGTAGCTCAGCAGCTGGCTGATGCCCAGTCTCAGCTCACTTCAGGTGAATCTGAGCTGGCCAGCGGCGAACAGCAGTTTGCGGACGGTCAGACGCAGCTTGATGCGGCTAAAGCTCAGCTAGATTCTGGCCAGGCTGGGCTTGATACCCGCCGTGCGGAGCTGGACGCAGCCCAGCAGCAGCTCGATGAAGGCTACGCCCAGCTTGAGGACGCCCAGAATCAGCTCAACGAGAACCGCACCCGCCTTGAAGGTGAAGGCGCCCCGCCGCAGGCTTTTGGTGAACTTAATGCGCAGCAGGCCCAGCTGGATGCTCAGCGAGCTGAGCTCGATGCAACAGCTGAACAGCTCAATCAGGGCCGCACTCAGCTAGACGAGGCTCAGGCTCAGCTTGTTCAGGGTCGAGCTGACTACGAAGCTGGCCTTGCTCAGCTTGAAGATTCACGTGCTCAGCTAGAAAGCGGCAAGACCGCTATCGAGCAGAACGCTACTCTGCTACAGATGTCTGAGAGCGGCGTCGCGATTTCTGATGACGGTTCTACCGCGATTATCACCGTTACCTTCGATGCCGAGACCGGCTCAATTCCCGCTGAAACTCTAGAAGAAACCCCGCAGCAACTGAGCGTGCTCTCTGATAACGGGCTGACGGTCACCTATGACCAGAATATGCAGGGCGTAGAGACTGAGCTAAACGCAACCGCTGAAGCTATTGGTATCGTCATTGCTTTTATTGTGCTCTTCTTGATGCTGGGCACTCTGGTAGCTGCTGGCCTGCCAATTATCATGGCGATTATTGGTGTGGGCGCTTCTGCTCTGGCAGTGCTCTCGCTCTCAAGCGTTATTGAAATGACCTCCACAACCCCCACTTTGGGCACTATGTTAGGCCTGGCTGTGGGTATTGACTACACCCTCTTTATTCTGAACCGTCACCGCACCAACCTTGCTAAGGGCATGGGGGTCAAGGAGTCGATTGCCCTGGCAACAGGAACCTCTGGCGGCGCGGTCTTCTTCGCGGGTGCCACCGTGGTTATCGCACTGCTGGGTCTGAACGTTGTAGGCATTCCCTTCCTGGGCGTTATGGGTAATGCCGGCGCCTTTGCGGTTGCCGTTGCTGTGGCTGTAGCTACTACCCTCTCTCCCGCTGTGATGTCTCTACTGGGTGAGCGCGTCCTGAGCAAGAAGCAGCGTGCAAAGATCGCTGCTGGCCATCAGGCTGCTAGCGAGGACGATACCCAGGCAGCGGCTATTCGTGCAGAGGCTAAGCAGGCGGCAGCTGACCATGAAGAGGCTCGTCGCGGTTGGATTGGTCTGATTCTTAAGAAGCCGATTGCGACCGTCGCCGCTGTTGTCTTGGCCTTGGGCACGGTTGCTCTACCCATGACCGACATGCGTCTGGGCCTACCGACCGGTGCCTCTCAGGCTACCGACTCAGCTGCCTACATCTCTTACACCACCATTGCTGAAAACTTTGGCGAGGGTAAGAACGGGCCGGTTGTAGTTGCTGCCCGTCTGCCTGAAGGTACAACTGAGGAGCAGGCTAAGGCTCTGCAGGTTGAAGTTGGTCAAGATCTTCTGGAGCAGAGCGATGTCGCAGCTGTCGTTCCCGCCATGATTTCTGATGATAACTCTGCTCTGCTCTACCAGGTGATTCCTGATGAGGGCCCCAACGCCGAGTCAACCACCAATCTGGTGCACACCCTGCGCGACCTGACTATTTCAACCGACAATGGCGACGTCACCTTCGGTGTCACTGGCCAGACTGCCATGGCCGTCGATATCGCCCAGAACCTGGCTGAGGTTCTCCCCATCTATGTCGCTCTGGTGATGGGCCTGTCGCTCCTGGTTCTGATTCTGGTCTTCCGTTCTATCCTGGTACCGGTGACCGCTACCGTTGGCTTCCTCTTCTCCCTACTGGCGGCCCTCGGTGCAACCACGGCGGTCTTCCAGTGGGGCTGGGCAGCTGAACTGTTCAACGTTTCAACCCCCGGCCCGCTGCTAGCTTTCCTCCCAATTCTGGCTGTAGGTATTCTCTTTGGCCTTGCCATGGACTACCAGCTCTTCTTGGTTTCAGGCATGCGAGAGGCTTACTCCCATGGACGCGGCGCGAAGACCTCAGTTATCGTGGGCTACCACCACGGTGCCCGCGTGGTTACCGCTGCAGCACTCATTATGGCCGGTGTCTTTATCGGCTTCGTGTTCTCGGGTGACCCCATGATTGCCTCTATCGGTTTCGTGCTGGCTGCCGGCGTCCTTCTCGATGCCTTCGTGGTGCGAATGACCCTGATTCCGGCTCTCATGTACCTACTGGGTGAAAAAGCCTGGTGGCTGCCAGCCTGGCTAGACCGACTGCTGCCCGATCTGGATGTTGAGGGCACCAAGCTCGAAGCCCAGGCACAGGCTCAGGAGCAGGCGCCCGCCCCGACTCTGCCCGCCACAGCAGCTGCTACGGTTCAGGCACCAGCTGCTCCGGAGCGTCCGGTGAACCCCACCCAGGTAGTGGCTGTAGAGTCCACAGCTGCTCTGGCTCAGGCAGCTGTGGTGGCTGCTGACCAGGCTCTGGCAGCGGCAGACGAAGCTCAGGCTGAAGCCCGGCGAGCTGCTAAGGCGGCCCGCGAAGCGCTCAAGGCAATTTCTGAGCAGCAGAAGGATCAATAGAGCTTCCGCCTATAACACACAGTGTCAGCCCGCATTTATTCTGAAAACACCGCAGCTAGTTGCGGATGAATCAGAATAAGTGTGGGCTTCACTCAACACAGAGCAGGAGCTCACGAGTGGGAGTTTTCCCTCCGGCTCATCAATCGCCCATAGCCCCTTGCGCGCTCACGCCTCGGGCACTATAGTGGGTCACATAACAGTTATGACTAACTGGCAATCCTAGGGTTGTTACTTAGGCAGGTTCACCTAGAACCTGCACTGGAGGCAAGACCTAAGCATTATCGCTCTATCTGTAGCGTTAAGGCTTGGGTCTTTTTTGTATCTTCGGACGCCGTACCCCTCCCCCTCGTGGGGCAGGGCAGTGGCGCATTCGAGAGTATGAAGAAGACCCCGGCACCGCGTACCTGAGCTTTCTTTGCTACACATTGATTCATGTAGTGAAGAGAAGCAGATGTACTGACGGCCCGGGATTGCCTTCAGTTCTCAGGGAGAAGACCGTGGCAACCACCAAGGTTGATTACGCCAAGACCGGCCTCGATGTGCTTGAGGCTGTGGGCGGCGAATCCAACATCAATTCACTGGCGCACTGTGCCACCCGCCTACGCTTCAAGCTCAAAGAGGAGTCAATCGTTGATAAGAACAAGGTTCAGTCCATTGACGGGGTTGTCACCGTCATGCAGTCTGGCGGGCAGTACCAGGTGGTGATCGGTAACGATGTGCCGGTGGCCTATAACGCTATTGCCGGTGCCACCAGGTTCGGGTCGGATGCCGGTGGTGAAGACAGCGCCGGTAGTGAAGGGAACCTGCTCAACCGCTTCATTGAGCTGATTTCATCGATCTTCCTGCCGATTCTCTGGACTCTCGCCGGCGCCGGTCTGATTAAGGCTTTCACTGTTCTTGCCGTCACCCTGGGGTTCAGTGCTGAGAGCCAGGAGTACCAGATTATTAACGCAATCGGTGACTCCATCATTCACTTCCTGCCCTTCGCCATTGCGATTACCTCTGCTAAGCGCTTCCGCGCCAACCAGTTCACCTCTCTAGCTATTGCCGGAGTGCTGCTCTACCCCTCTATCATCACCATGAACGATGCCGGTGAGACAGTGAGCTTCTTCGGTATCCCGGTCTTCCTTGTCTCCTACGTTTCATCGGTGGTACCGGTCCTTCTTGCGGTCTGGTTGCAGGGTATCGTCGAGCGCTGGCTCAACCGGGTACTCCCTTCCACCATCCGTAACTTCACTGCCCCGCTGATTACCCTCCCGCTCATTTCTCTTGCAACCCTGCTGACCGTAGGGCCTCTGACAACCTTCCTCTCTAATGCGGTAGCCGGTGGGGTTACCGGCCTGTGGTCCGCGGCCCCCTGGTTGGGTGGCGCCATCCTCGGTGGATTCTGGCAGGTTCTTGCTATCTTTGGCCTGCACTGGGGCTTAGTTCCAGTGATGCTCAATAACCTCACCACTCTGGGCTACGATGTGCTCGTTGCCGCGATCTTCGCCCCCGTCCTGGCGCAGGGTGCTGCCGCTCTCGCCGTCCTTTTCAAGACTAAGGACGCCAAGCTCAAGCAGGTTGCTGGCCCCGCCGCCCTCTCGGGTATTCTGGCCGGCATTACCGAACCGGCGATTTACGGCGTCAATCTTCCCCTGAAAAAGCCCTTCATCTTCGCCTGTATCGGCGGTGCTATCGGTGGCGGCATCTCGGCATCAGGCGGTGCCTATCTGCCAGCCTTTATCGTGCCCTCCGGCCTGTCTCTTTCAGCTTTTGCAGGCTCCGGGTTTGAGGTTTCGATCTTTCTGGGCGTCGGTATCGCTATGGTCATCACCTTCGCCCTGACCTACTTCTTCGGTGTCCCTCAGCAGCAGATGGAAGAAGCGAGCAATCCTTTTGTCGAGAAGCTCGATAACGGTGAAGATTCAGGTGTGCCTGCCCCAACCCTCCCGGCTGACTCCAAGGTAGTTCCCGCGGACGCCCTGGTTGTGCCCGCCAATGCGATTGTCACTCTTCCGGCAGATGCCACCAACACCACTGATTTGGTTGCCCCTGCTACCGGTCACGCTATCCCCCTCTCAGCCATTGACGATCCGGTCTTCTCATCCGGCGCTATGGGCCAGGGCTTGGGCATTGAACCAGTGGACGGCTACGTTTACGCTCCCATTGCAGGTAAAGTCATTACCGCCATGGCATCAGGGCACGCCTTTGGTATTCGCTCCGAAACCGGCGTTGAAGTGCTCATCCATGTGGGGGTCGATACCGTACAGATGAACGGCGACGGATTCACCTCCCACGTGGCCAAGGGCGATACGGTAGAAGTAGGCCAGGCTCTTCTCACCTTCGACCGTGCCAAGGTTGCCGCCGCGAGCTACCCCGATACCGTCATCACTATCATCACCAACTCGGGTTCTTTTGCCACCATCGAACCGCAGGTTGGCCGCGACCTCACTGCCGGTGAGATTGCCGTCATCGTAGAACGATAAACCACTTTTTAGAGTAAGGAAGCACCATGTACCACAAGCAGCCCAAGCCCTTCCCACAGGACTTTCTCTGGTCAGCGTCCACCTCTGCCTACCAGGTAGAGGGCGCCTGGGACGAGGGCGGACGCGGCCCCATCGGGGCAGATCTACGCGCAGACTTTCCCGAGGGAACCAGCGACTACAAGGTCGGCGCAGACCACTACCACCGTTTCAAAGAAGACGTAGCTCTCATGGCTGAGATGGGCTTTCGCGCCTACCGGTTCTCTATTGCCTGGTCACGCATTATGCCTACCGGTCGGGGTGAAGTGAACCCCGAAGGCGTTCAATTCTACCACAATTTGATTGACGAGCTGCTGGCCCACAAGATTGAGCCCATCGTGACCATGTTCCACTTTGACACCCCCGCAGCCCTCGATGAAATCGGCGGTTGGGCTAACCGTGAGGTATCAGAGCTCTTTGTTGACTACGCCAAGGTGCTGTTCACCGAGTACGGTAGCAAGGTCAAGTACTGGCTAACTATCAATGAGCAGAACATGATGATTTTGCACGGTGCTGCTATCGGTATTCTCAAGACCCTGACCGATAACCCGGCCAAGGAGCTCAACCAGATTAACCACAACATGTTCTTGGCCCAGGCTAAGACTATGATGCTGCTGCACCAGATGCACCCCGAGGCTAAGATTGGCCCGGCTCCCAATATCGCCTACGTTTACCCGGCCTCTTCCCGCCCCGAGGACGTCATTGCCGCCGATAACTACAATGCCGTGCGTAACTGGCTTTACCTGGATCTAGCGGCCCGCGGTGAATACAATTCAACGGCCTGGGCCATTATGGAAGCCAAGGGCACCCAGCCCGATATTGCTGAGGGTGACATGGAGATTCTTAAGGCTGCCAAGCCTGACTTCATCGCCTTCAACTACTACGCTACTCACACTATGGCGGATGCCCCCTGGGGCGAGGCTGCCTCAGATATGGACGCCGAAGCTGACCAGCAGATTGCTATGGGCGAGGAGGGTTTCTTCAAGGCCGTCTCTAACCCCCACCTGCGTAAAACCCAGTTCGGTTGGGAGATTGATCCCGTGGGTATGCGTATGACCTACCGGGCTATTTGGGACCGCTACCATCTGCCGCTGATCGTGACCGAGAACGGCCGGGGCGCTTTTGACGAGCTAACCGAGGACGGCCGGGTACACGATGACTACCGCATCGACTACCTGCGCCAGCACCTGGAGCAGACCCAGCTAGCTATTAGCGACGGCGTTGAGGTCCTAGGCTACTCCCCCTGGAGCGCCATCGACCTGGTTTCTACCCACCAGGGTATCTCTAAGCGCTACGGCTTTATCTACGTCAACCGCGACGAGTTCGATCTCAAGAATCTGGCCCGCTACCGCAAGGATTCCTTCTTCTGGTACCAGGAGCTGATCCGCACCAATGAGCTGCCGTCAGCTGACTGGAAGCCCACCTACCCTCAGAGCTAGTCCTTTCGCAAAGACGTTATAAGGAACCACCATGAAAATCGCCCATATCTATAACAACAACGTGGTGCTTGCCCGAACTGCCGAGGACAAGGATGTTGTGGTAATTGGGCGCGGGCTGGCCTTTAACAAGAAGAAGGGCGCTGCTATCGACCCCGCCCAGGTGGAGCAAACCTTTGTTCCTGAGAATCCAGGCACCGACTACGCAGCCGCCATGCTCGCAGAGCTGCCCTCGGACGTCCTTGCCCTGGCCTCTGAACTGGAGCAACATGCTTCGCGTGTTTTGGGCTTCAATCTGGCGCATTCCCTGGTGCTGCCGCTGGCAGATCACCTGTCGTATGCGATTGTTCGGGCTCAGCAGGGGCAGACGATGGAGTTCCCGCTCTCCATCGAGGTGGCTCAGCTCTACCCGCGGGAGTACGGTTTTGGCCAGTATGCAGTGCAGCTGGTTCAACAAAAATTGGGGGTTGCCTTGCAGCCAGAAGAGGCAACAGCGTTTGCGATGCACCTGGTCAATACCCAGTTTGAGGCTGATGACCTGAACAAGACCTACCGTATGACCGAGGTCTTCGCACAAATTTTTAGCGTTATCTCTTTTGCCTATAACCGGCCACTGGATCAGAACCATATGTCGGTCGCTAGGTTTGTGACCCACTTGCGGTATGTCTTTGTGCGTACGGAAAAGGACGCCGGTGCCACGGGCGCAGGGGCAGGTGCAGAAAGTTCTATTCCGGCAATCTATGAGGCCGTGAAATCTAGCTACCCCAAGGCTTTTACCTGTGCGGGAAAGGTCAAGGTGCTCTTAGAGATGCATCTTGGCACTGAGCTCAGTGCCGATGAGCAGACCTATCTCGCCATCCATATTTCTCGCCTGGCTCAGGATTTGTGGGGAGACCCGTCCACCGCTTAGAAAGTACCTACTCATTTAGGTTGTGTCTTTCCGCATTTATTCTGATAACCCCGCAACTAGTTGCGGATGAATCAGAATAAGTGCGGGCTTCACTCATTTCAACGGTAAGGGCTACCCAGTAGACTGGAAGGCATGCAGACTTTTACCGCGCAGCAGGCAGCAGAGCTGGCAGTCGTCACCCGTGGCGATTTCATCGAATCGCGGCATGTGGGGTCACTGGTGGTGCTCAACCCCGATGGCTCTACAGCTCTGAGTTTAGGAGCCCCCGAGGCTCTAATCTATGCTCGTTCTGCGCTTAAACCTCTGCAGGCTATTGCGTCGATGAACGCGGGGGCTGAGCTACAGGGGGCTCAGATTGCGCTGGCTGCTGGTTCCCATACCGGTTCTTTTGAGCATATGAAGGTTGCCCAGTCGGTGCTGGCTGAGGCCGGGCTGACGGCTGAGGCTCTGTTGTGTCCACCGGCTTGGCCTGCTGATGTGCCCAGCTATCATGCCCTCGTGAAGGCAGGGCATGGCAAGCAGAGACTTGCCTTTAACTGTTCGGGTAAGCACGCGGCCTTTCTGTGGGCCTGTGTGAAGTCGGGGTGGTCCACTGAAGATTACACAGACCCCGCCCACCCCTTACAGGAGCTAGTTCTTCAGACTATCAAGGACTTCACCGGCGAAGCACCTCAGCATGTGACGATTGACGGGTGCGGTGCGCCTGTAGCCGCTATTTCGTTGGTGGGACTAGCCCGTGCTTATTCCACCCTGGGGTCAGCTGTTGAAAACATTAAGGCTGATGCCCGGGCCGCTACCGTTGCTACCGCTATGGTGGACTACCCCGAGTACGTTCACACGACCGGTGGGTCCGACACCGTTTTGGCAGAGACTCTTGATGCTGTGGTCAAGCGGGGCGCTGAGGGGGTGCTCGCTCTTGGCCTGCGTTCTGGTGCTTCAGCTGCCCTGAAGATGCTAGACGGTTCTAACCGGGCGGCTTCTCTTGTTGCTGTGCGAGCGCTGCAGGCGGCTGGCTTCCTTGAGGCTGAGGTTGCTGACCGGGCGGTTGCGGCCACGGCCTTCCCCATCACCGGTGGCGGGCAGCCCGTGGGTTCTATCGAGCCCGGTGCGGCTTTTGAGGGGCTCCTCTAATGGCGATTCGCCGCAAGATTACCGAGGCGGACGGCCTCGCCGCCCTTGCCCAGGTACGGCAGGTTTTTGAGGGTACAGAGGGTGAGGACGCCCGCGCGGCGGCTTTCGCTGCCCTGCCCCGGGGTGTGAGGGCGGCGTCCGTCCGTTTTCTGCTCGAGGAGCTGGCGACCCTTGCCCCGGGTAATTCTGTGGAGGTGCGGGTGCCGCCCATGGGCGTTACCCAGTGCATTGCCGGGCCGCGCCATACTCGCGGTACTCCGCCTAACGTTGTTGAGACTGACCCGCTGACCTGGTGCGCTATCGCGCTGGGTTATGCCAGCTGGCAGAGTGCCGCCCCCGCGATTTCGGCTTCCGGGCTACGGGCAGATCTGAGCGACTACCTGCCGTTGCTTTAGCCCCGGTGCTCGTTTACGCCTCGCTGCCTGCGGCTTCTTGATAAGGTTGTTAGCTATGAGCATCCTGTCGAGATTCCGTCGCCCCACCGAACCTGCTGCTCCCCTCACCGAGGCTGAGAAGCAGGCAGCCCCCGGCCAGCACTTCGCGCCGGCATCCGCGCCTGACCGTGCCAACCTGACGGTGCGCCGTGCCCCTTCCCTACCTGCTTTCGCTATCACAGGCCTGCTGGTGGGGCTGGTTGTAGCTTTCGTGGTGACAGCCCTGGGCCCCGAAAACCCCAGCTACACCTTCGAAGCAATTTACGGGGTTATGGCAGTTATCTTCGGAGCGCTGTGCACAGCTGTAGCTATTGTGATTGCTCTTCTGCTCGATAAGCGTTCAGCAAAGCGCACCACCACCTATCAAGCAGTCAGCAGCAAAGACTAAACCAAGCCCACTTGTCAACCGTAAGGTTCACACGGTGGGCTTTACTTATCACTTATGCATTGGGCAGGTACACTTTTAATGTTCGCTCGCTCATGTGCGCTACCCCACGCTGCACGGCGAGATAACCACCCCACAACAAGAGACGGAAAACCACCTTGGCTCGTCCTGACGGAAAACTATCCTTCGACCTTGACCCCGTTGACCACGGCCCTAAAGACGAATGCGGCGTCTTTGGCGTATGGGCCCCCGGCGAAGATATCGCTAAGCTCACCTACTACGGCCTCTACGCCCTGCAGCACCGTGGCCAGGAGTCAGCCGGTATCGCCACCAGCGACGGCAAACATCTAAACGTCTACAAAGATATCGGCTTGGTATCCCAGGTGTTTGACGAGGCCACCCTCAACTCAATGACCGGCCACATGGCAGTAGGCCACTGCCGCTACTCCACCACCGGTGGCAACATTTGGCAGAACGCGCAGCCTACCCTGGGTGACACCCCCCACGGCACGCTCGCCCTCGCCCACAACGGCAACCTGGTTAACTCAGCTGACCTCTACGACCGCCTGCTAGCCAAGAACGGCGGCAAGCGCCCCGAACGCGGCGAACTCGCCCAGGGCAACACCACAGACACCGCCCTGGTCACGGCCCTGCTCAAGGACCACGACTTTGACAGCCTCGAAGAGGCCGCCCTCGACCTACTCCCTACCCTCTCAGGGGCTTTCTGCCTGGTCTTCATGGACGAGCACACCCTCTACGCTGCGCGCGACCCCCAGGGCGTGCGTCCGCTGGTCTTGGGCCGCCTTGACCGCGGCTGGGTTATTGCCTCAGAAACCGCTGCCCTCGACATCGTCGGTGCCTCCTTCGTGCGCGAGGTAGAGCCCGGTGAGTTCATCACGATCGACGAGGACGGCCTGCGGTCCCAGCGCTTCGCCGAGGCCAAGCCCGCCGGCTGTGTCTTTGAGTACGTGTACTTGGCCCGCCCCGATACCACGATTTCGGGCCGTAGCGTCTACGAGTCCCGTGTTGAGATGGGGCGTCAGCTGGCCCGTGAGCACCAGGTAGAAGCTGACCTGGTCATGCCTACCCCCGAATCTGGTACCCCGGCGGCGATTGGTTACGCTGAGGAGTCGGGTATTCCCTTCGGCAACGGCCTGGTGAAGAACGCCTATGTGGGCCGCACCTTCATTCAGCCTTCGCAGACCATCCGCCAGCTGGGCATTAGGCTCAAGCTCAACCCCCTGCGCTCCGTGGTGGAGGGTAAGCGCTTGGTCGTGATTGACGATTCTATCGTTCGCGGCAACACCCAGCGGGCCCTGGTACGTATGCTGCGAGAGGCAGGTGCGAAAGAGGTACACGTGCGGATTTCTTCCCCGCCGGTCAAGTGGCCCTGTTTCTACGGCATCGACTTTGCCTCGCGCTCCGAGCTGATTGCTAACGGCCTGACCATTGAAGAGATCGGTAAGTCGCTGGGCGCAGATTCCCTGGGCTTCATCTCAGAAGAGGGCATGATTGCCGCTACCGAGCAGCCCCGCGAGCGCCTGTGCACCGCCTGCTTTACCGGTAAGTACCCCATCGAGCTGCCCAGCGAAGACCGCCGTGGCAAGTCCATCTTTGATGATTCCAAGGGAGGCCCGCTGGCCGGTACTGCGGCTGAGGTGACGGTGGAGCGTCCTGTTGCTCATAAGCCTTCTAAGGCCAAGGCGGTGTCTATCGAAACCCGCCCCGGCACCGAGGCGCTGGAGCATAAGTTTGATGGTGCCCCGGCAGCGTCATCGGGCACCGGTTCTTGTGAGCCTGGCCCCGATTCAGACCTTGAAGATTTAGTCCTTCCCCAAGATACGATTCCTGCCGATTCTACCGGCACTGACCGAGAGGCCCGCTAAATGAGCGAGAACCAGAACGCAGTTACCTACGCTTCGGCTGGTGTAGATGTTGAGGCGGGCGACCGCGCTGTTGAGCTGATGAAGGACGCCGTCAAGGCAACTCACGGGGCCGGTGTGGTTGGCGGGGTGGGCGGCTTTGCTGGCCTCTTTGACCTGTCTGTGCTCAAGGATTACCGTAAGCCCTACCTGGCGACCTCCACCGATGGTGTGGGCACTAAGGTGGCAATTGCCCAGAAGCTCGATATCCACCACACCATTGGCCATGACCTGGTGGGTATGGTCGTTGATGACATCGTTGTGACCGGTGCCCGCCCCCTCTTTATGACCGACTACATTGCCACCGGCAAGGTGGTGCCCGAGCGCATTGCCGATATTGTGCGCGGTGTGGCTGAGGGCTGCTCCCTGGCTGGTACTGCCCTGGTGGGTGGCGAAACCGCTGAGCACCCCGGTCTGCTGGCTGAGGACGAGTACGACGTGGCAGGTGCCGCTACCGGCATCGTTGAAGCCGACGAGCTGCTGGGGCCCGACCGCGTGCGCGAAGGCGATGTGCTGATTGCTATGGCCTCCAGCGGTATTCACTCTAACGGCTACTCCCTAGTGCGCAAGGTGCTTTCAGTTGCTGGCTGGGAGTACGAGCGTGAGGTGGCCGAACTGGGCCGTACCCTGGGTGAGGAGCTGCTGGAGCCCACCCGCATTTACACCGCTGACTGCCTGGATCTGATTGAGGCTTTCCCCGTGAACGGTGAGGACGACCAGACCGGTTCGGGTGTGCGCGGCTTCTCGCATGTGACCGGTGGCGGCTTGGCCGCTAACCTGGCCCGTGTGCTGCCCGTGGGCACTGTGGGTGTGGTGGAGCGTTCTACCTGGGAGATTCCCGCTATCTTCAAGCTGATTGGTGAGCTGGGTTCTGTTCCCCAGGCTGATCTGGAACGCACCCTGAACCTGGGTGTGGGCATGATTGCTGTGGTTGACCCCTCTGTTGCCGATGCGGCTGTTGAGCGCCTGAATAAGCGCGGCCTGCCCTCGTGGGTACTGGGTACCGTACAGAAGGATTCTGGCGAGCACAAGAGCAACCCCGACTACGTGCAGGGTGCTAAGGGCGTGGACGGCGGCGCGGCAGTGCTGCTGGGCTCCTACAAGTAGGCCCTACAGGAACATATACAACGGTGGTGGGCCCGGTCTTTTGACCGGGCCCACCACCGTTTTCCGCAATTGTTAGGGGTTAGGCAACCTTGAGCAGGGCTTGCTGCTCACTTGCCTGCTCGCCCGGCGCAGGCGCGGGGAGGGCAGCGTCCGCGCTCTTTGTCGGTGTGCCCTGCTCTTGATCGGCAAACACCCAGCGGCGCTGCGCCGCGAAACTGACCGAGATGAGTACCAGCTCGACCAGCACCTTAGCTGCCAGCAGCGGCAGCCCTACCTAAGTGAGGGCCTCCAGCAGAGCGGTGTTTGTCGCCAGAATCGCTACAGCTAGTACCGCGTAGCGCCCCAGGGAGTCCCGGACCGGGTTGAAGTGGCTGGTAGGGTTACCCGGCTCGTACACCTTAGTAATCGGCACCTGGGTCAGTTGAACCCCAAAGCGCGGGGCCCGCAGCAGCATATTGAACTCGTACTCGTAGCGGTCACCGGGCAGGTCGAACGCCCAGGGCAGAATCTGCGGGGTCAGCCCGCGCAGACCGGTCTGGGTATCAGCCAGTTTCTGCCCGGTCGACAGGCCAAACAGGGCGGCGGTCAGGGCGTTGCCCACCCGGGAGCGCAGCGGCACCCCGGTCTCGGGGGCGGTGGGGTCGGCAATGGTTCATACACCCATCACCAGGGTTTTTTGCCCGGCGGACGCCTGCACCTCAGCCTCCCTACCCACGGCCAGGATATCAGCGGGCGGGTGCTGACCATCAGCGTCCGCGGTCACGATAACCTCACCGGGTGCCTCAGCCTGAGCCCAGGTGATTCCCGCCCGCAGCGCTGCACCCTTACCGCCGTTAGCGGGCAGGTGCAGCACAGTCACCGATACCAACCCGGACCGGGCAAAACGACGCTCGACCGAGGGGGCAGGGGCTAGCCGGGCACCCAGCTGTTCGACCTGCTCAAAGATAGGAGCGAAGTCTGAGCCGGAGCCGTCGTTGACCACCAACACGCGGGCACTGGTGCCCTCGGCGTGGGCACGGGCGTCTATATCGTCGATAAGACGCACCAGGGAGGTATCGGGCTTGTAGGCGGGAATCAGAATCAGCATGGCGTTTAGGCTCCTGCGATGTAGAGAATGTCGCTGGTTTCGCGTTCTTCGCCCTTACCGAGCGGGTTGTTGACCAGTGAGTCGTTGAAAATCATGACCGATGAGCCGCCACCGTCAATGTTGTAGGCGGTGGTGCAGCCGGCGTCAATCATCATCTGGGCCAGTTCGGTCATGGTGGCACCGCGGGAGTAGCCCTCTGAGCGGCCGTCAACCACCATGAAGAGCAGGTGGTTGGTACCGATGACGCCCACTGCGGTGCGAGGCTGCTCGCCCTGGATTGAATGGTTACCGAAGTTGGTGTCGACTTCGACGTCCTCGATGCCGTCGAGAATCGCGCCGTTCTCTACCAGTGCCGGGCCGAATGAGAGGGTATTGAGCACGCCCTTATCAACGAGAGCCTGGGCGGTGGTGGCGGTTTCGTCGTAGATTTTGACGCTGCCGTCAGCGTAGAAGGCTAGGCCGGTGCGGGCAGGAGAGTCGCGGTAAACCACGCCGTTACGCACCACAATGCCGGTTTCGCGGAAGCCGTAGTAGTCGCCGTTGATAGCCCAGATAGCGTTGTGTTCTGCGCCGATGTTGCTGGGTAGGTCAACAATGTTCAGGCCGAACTGGTTGTTAGCGAAGGCCGAGCGCAGGATGCTCGCTGACCCCAGCTTGACCTCCGCGGTGTAGGCGGTGATTTGGTCGCTGGTGCCCTCGTTGAGCACGATGGTGTTCAGGGCGATAGAGCCGTTATCTGCGGTGACGCCGGTGTCGGTCACCTGCATGTTGGTCAGTTCGGTGTCGGACGCCGCGGCGCTCGTGGTGCTGTTAGAGGCAGCCTGAGCCTCGTAGGCGGCTACGTCTGCGATTTCGGTGTGGTCACGCAGGTAGCGGTTGTAGGCCCAGCCGCCGCCCAGGCCTGCGGTGCCCAAGAGGCCCAGGCCGCCAATCAGGGCGGTACGTCGAGTGGTTTTAGATTTAACCCAGCTGGTCTTCTGCTCAGCCTGGGGCTGCTGCGGGTTCTGTTCGATGTTCTGGTCTACGCTGTTGTTCATACCTTCAACTATGGGCGGCTAACCCATGACAAAGGCTTGTCTAACCTATGCCCCAGCTGTGACTGCAACCGAGCGTACCTAGCCGAGCGCGGACGTCCGTGCCCCGCCCATACAAAAGCCCGCCACCGGCGGGCGGTGGCGGGCTAGAAAAAGAGACGGGAAGAACCCGCGTGGTGCTACGCGGGTTACTTCTCCTGATAATCGTCGGCGTACTTATCTGCGTATTCTGCGTAGTCGTCCTCGTCATCGTACTGATAACCGGACGACTTAGACTGAGAGCCAGCATTCTTGCTGAGCTCCCGCTCAAGTGCAGTGTAGTCGGTGTCGGGGCTGAAGTACTTCATCTCCCGTGCCTGCCGAGTTGCTTTAGCCTTCTGACGGCCGCGCCCCATGGCGAGACCCCCTCTTTATCGCTCGTATCTGGCCACCCGCGTGCGCGCAGGGGTGTGCCAGAAAAACTTTCAGTCTTTTCTGTATCTAAGGGTACATGTTTTTGTGCGTCTTTGCTTGCCTGTTCGCCACATGAGATGTAAGAAACTGCTAAAACCACAAAAATATAGAGAACGGTCGTTTTATTTCACGTAGCTCCCCTCCTGGCAAAGAGAAGCTCCGCGTCACCCGACCAGAAAGAGGTGACGCGGAGCGGCGGTAGGACAGCCGGCGAAGGTCTAGGCTGCGAGTGTCGTTATCGCCAGCTGAGTCTATGGGGTTTAGGGGCGGCCGCCGAAGCCACCCATACCACCTGCGACAGCGCCGGAGGTTGCGGTAGCGGTACCGGCCTCTGAGCCGTTGACGCTGATGGTGTAGGTTTCACCCTCGGTGATGGAGCTACCGGCGACAACTACCTGGGAGATGGTCTTGGTTGAGGTGTATTCAGCTACAACCTCACCGCTGGAGTTGGTGACGGTTACGGTGTCACCCGATGAGACGCTGGCAGAGAACTGGGCGTAGGCACCTTCCATGCCCTCGAACATGTCGCCGGAGTCGCCCTGGATCAGAGTGCCGCCGGTGATGGTCAGGCCGCCCGCGGCGTCGGTTGCGCCGTTGCCGCCGGTGGAGGGTCCGTTGACGATGACGGTGCCGCCCGAAATTTCAGCGGTGCCGTTGGAGTCTATGCCGTCGCCCTCAACGTTCAGGGTGAGCTCTCCGCCGGTGATGGAGATGGACGCGTCAACCACCTGGTTCATACCGCCGCCGGAGGTGGTGGTTGAGGTTGAGTCGGTGGAGGGGATGGTGGCGTTGATACCGTCATCGGAGCTGGTGGCGTTAGTGACGCCGCCGCTGATGGTTAGGTACTGGCCCTCGATGGCTTCGACCGATTCTTCGATGGTCAGGGTGCCACCGGCGATTTCAAGTTCGCGTTCTGACTTGAAGCCGTCATCACCTGCGCTGATGGTGACGGTGCCATCCAGCAGGCGTACCCAGCCGCGTTCGGCGTCGGTGTCGTTGGTTGCCTTGATGCCGTCGCTGGTGGCGGTGATGTCGATGGTACCGCCGATAATATCGACGTAGTCCTTACCCTTGATGCCGTCGTCTGCGGCGGTGACGTTGATGGTGCCGCCTGCGATGGTGAGGCCGTCGCCGCTGGCGATGCCGTCGCCGTAGTTACCGGTGACGGTCAGGGTGCCTTCACCGGCCAGGGTCAGGTCGGTGCGGGCATAGAGGGCGGCGTCGGGGTCTTCTTCACCGGTGGCTGCGTAGGTGGAGCCGTCGGTGACGGTGTTAGTGGTACCAGCTTCGGTGTAGATGATGGTTTCGTTGGCGCTTTCAGCGTCGATGGCGCCCCCGTCACTGTTGGTGATGGAGGCGTTGTCGAGGATCAGGCGTACGACCTCCTCGTCACCGGCGGCGACCACAACCTTCCCGTCGGCCAGGGTGCCGGTGAGGCGGTAGTTACCGGCGGCGGTGATGGTGATGACGCCGTTTTCAACGGTGACGCCGTCGGTGGCGGTGGGGTTGGAGAGGTCGATGGTGACTTCGGTTGAGGCATCCCAGGTGAGGTCATCTGCGTCGTAGTGGGTGTCGTAGCTGATCACGGAGGCTACGGTAGTTCCGGACGCGGTCGCTACAGCGGTTGCCGCAGCTGAGCTTGATGAGGTGGTGGTTGAAGTGCTGGAGCTTGCGGTGGTTCCTGCGGAGCAGCCTGCCAGAGCCAGGGTGCCGACCAGGGCTACGGAGGTCAGGGCTTTGGTGAGGGTTGCGGGCATCTTCATGGGTTTTTCCTTTGTTTTCTGGTCTTGATTTATGGAAAGTTTGTGGGTCTAGCTACCGGCAGGCACCGGGCTCGGGCTGGTTTGTTGTAGCTGGCTGGTTTTAGCTGGCCAGGGCCGCGAAGCGGGCTTCGGCTTCGACCGGCTGCAGGTACATGTTGCGGGCGATGGTCCGGTTCCACTTGTTGGAGGGCAAATCGGGGTTGAGGGCTGCCATGCCGGTGGCGAACTTTGAAATCTTCGAGGGGCGGATGCCTGCCCGCCACAGGTGTTTGTCTGCTACCGAGGGGGCAGAGCCTGACTTGGTTTCGATGATGACCATGCCAGCTGCTGTGTAGTCGGTGCCGACTTCATACTGGGAGTGGCGCCCCAGGGCTCGTTCGCTCATGGGGGTCCAGGTCAGGTGGGTGTCGATGGTCATGCGGGAGTCGACCGGGTTGTGTTCGGATACCGGTAGCAGCACGGTGGTGCGGCGGTAGGCGGTGGTCAGGATGGGCTCGAAGGCGGTGGCTGGGGCATCGATGAGACCGCGTAGGGATTCTTCGACGTAGTCGCGGCCTGCGGCGTTGAGGTAGGCCCGGTCTGCGGCGGGGTAGGGGATGCGTTCCTTGACGGTGACCGCCCGGGCGCCTTCGGTTTTGACTTCGAGGAAGGTGTCGCCGGTGTCTACGTAGGAGCGGGTGCGGATCTTGTAGCGGTTGCGGCGGCCGGTGGCGGCGAGCTTGTAGGAGTCGAGGTTTTCGGTGTCGAAGTAGACCGAGTCGTAGGCGAAGTCGCGTTCGCCGTTGATTTCGAGTACGGACGCATCGGCGGGCAGGTTAGAGAGGACGGCTGCGGCGTAGAGGCTGTCGACGATGTACTTGCGGTCGACGCGGGTCTGCATGGCTGCTTTGGCGTTCAGTTCGTCCAGGCTGATGCCGGGCCAGTGGGCCGGGACCAGGGGGGGCTGTGTTCTGAGTGAAGGCTGTAGCAGTCATGGCGGTCTTTCTGTTGTGCTCTGTTCTGGCTGTTGTTAACAGTCTGGTGGGCGAAGCTATGTTTAAGCTGTGGTGAACTTAGCTTGAACTTATGCATACCAAACTTTTTCATTTCCCCTTGTCAAAAGGTAAAAATAAGGACGTCCGCCCCGGCTTTCTTGCCCCTGGCAAGTAAAGCGGGTGCGGGCGTCCTGCTCGCTCACTAACCTCTAGCGCACGCTGGTGAGGGAGCCGGTGGTGGCGGGCAGAGTCTTCTTGGAGTCCCCCACGGTGTAGCGGATGTTGGCGATGGTCTTGTCGTTGATGAGGTCAAGCTCGGCGATGGTAGCGTTCTCGATGCTGTAGCCCAGCTGGGTTGAGAGGTAGGCCTTGAGTTCTTCTTCGTCGCTGATGGCGCGGTCGACGATGATGGTCTGGCTGCGCAGGGTGGTCATGAGCTTGGAGTGGTCAACCACGAACATGATGGCCAGCAGCAGGGCTGAGAGGCCGATAGCCAGGCCGATGGGTTCGAGTCCGATACCCATGAGCAGGCCCAGGGCGAGGGCTGCAAAGTAGTAGGCGACTTCGCGCTGGTCGAGCTCGGTGGAGCGCAGGCGGATGATGGACAGTACGCCAAAGAGGCCCATGCCCATGCCCGCACTGGTGGCGTCGGCGTTAGCAAGGGCGACGGTGACGGCGAAAACGCCCACGTTGATGATGATGTAAGAGACCACGAGGTCGCGGCGGCGGTGGCGGGTCACGTACATGCCGCACAGAATCAGGATGGCGACGAGATTGAGGGCGGCTGCTGTGATGATGGTGTTCACGGGGTTCTCCGAGGGGTGTATCTGGTCTTGTTTTGCTTGATAACCAGTGTTCTCCCAGAGTCTGTGTTTAGCCTGTGTTGTACTTAGCCTTCACTTATGAGCACCTACAGACAGCCCCTTTAGTGCCTTTGACCTGGTGAAACTCACAGAAGAAAAAGTTTTAGATGCCTTCATGCGGGGCTGTAACAGCGTAGAGGGCGTCGGTCACGTCGGCGCGCCAGAGGTAGGTGGCACGCGCGTCCGCCCGGCCCGGGCCCTGGTTGATGACGGCGATGGGCTTGCCCGCGCGGGCAAAGTCGAGGGCGATTTTGTAGGAGCTCATCACGGCCAGGGATGAGCCGAGCACCAGCAGGGAGCGCGCTTGCTCCCCCAGTTCTTTCACGGCCTGCTTGCGGGCAGGCGGCACGGGTTCGCCGAAGTAGACCACTGCGGGTTTGAGCTTGGTTGAGCCGCAGGCTAGGCAGCCGACCATCTGAAAATCTTGGATAAAACGGGCGTCGATGTCGGCATCCCCGTCGGGGTTAACTTGCAAGGTGGTGCTGGCAAGGCGTTCGAGGTAGCCGGGGTTGGCGGCTTCGATGCGGGCGTCCAGGGAGGTGCGTCCCTCGTCTGCCCCGCAGTCTAGGCACTCGATGCGGGAGAGGTCCCCGTGCAGGGTAACGACTGTGCGGGAGCCAGCTGCGGTGTGCAGACCGTCCACGTTTTGGGTAATCAGCCCGGTAAGGCGCCCCTGGGCTTCGAGGTCTGCGAGTAGGTAGTGGGCGGTATTGGGGCGGGCCCGGTTCATCTGCCGCCAGCCCACAAAGGAGCGGGCCCAGTATCGCTGCCGCGCCACCTCGTCGAAGCGGAATTCCTGGTAGGTCATAGGCCGGTGGTTGCGCAAGGACCCGGCGGGGCCGCGGTAGTCAGGGATCCCTGAGCCTGTGGAGATTCCTGCCCCGGTGAGCACCAGAACCTGCCCGTCGCGCAAGATTTGCCGGACGCCGTCCGCCGCTACCTGCGGGTCAGTGGGCTGGGCCGTTTCAGCCACCACCCGGTCGATGGATCGCAGGGCCGCCGCGTGGGTGGCGGCGATATCGGCGTGCGCGGTGATGGACGCGGACGCCCCGACAAAGCGGGTATCGAGCGTGTTGGGTGCGAGGCGGGGCTGGGTCTGGTTCACTCTTCCAGTTTAAAAGATAAAGACCCTATCGTTTCTCTCTTGACCCCGAGATAATCCGTAGGGTCAAGGGAGAAACGATAGGGTCATTCCCGGCTTTTACTCGGCGGTGACGACCAGCCCGTCCACGGCGACGTCGGGGTTGACGTCCACGCACACGGTGTCGCCGTCCTTGATGGCACCGGCTAGGATTCCCTTGGCCAGGCGGTCGCCGATTTCGCGCTGCACGAGGCGGCGGAGCGGACGCGCACCGTAGGCCGGGTCGTAGCCGGCAAGTCCCAGCCACTCGGTGGCGGCGGGGGTGACGTCCAGGGTCAGGCGGCGGTCTTCCAGTCGGCGGGCCATGGAAGCGATCTGGAGGCCCACGATAGAGGCCAGGTTATCGGCTGAGAGGGGCTCGAACATGATGACCTCATCCAGGCGGTTGAGGAATTCCGGCTTGAAGCTGGCGTTGACGGTGTTCATGACGGCGCTCTTGCGGGCTTCATCATCGAGGTTCTGGTCAATCAGGAACTGGGAGCCCAGGTTGGAGGTCAGAATCAGGATGACGTTGCGGAAGTCCACGGTGCGGCCCTGGCCATCGGTCAGGCGTCCGTCGTCGAGTACCTGGAGCAGGATGTCGAAGACCTCGGGGTGGGCTTTTTCAACCTCGTCGAGGAGCACGACTGAGTAGGGGCGGCGGCGTACAGCTTCGGTGAGCTGGCCGCCCTCTTCGTAGCCGACGTACCCGGGAGGGGCACCAACCAGGCGGGCAACGGCATGCTTTTCGGCGTATTCGCTCATGTCGATACGCACCAGGGCACGTTCGTCGTCGAACTGGAACTCGGCCAGGGCCTTGGCGAGCTCGGTTTTACCGACGCCGGTGGGGCCCAGGAAGAGGAAGGAGCCGATAGGACGGTCGGGGTCGGCGATGCCTGCGCGGGAGCGGCGGACGGCATCGGCGACAGCGGTGACTGCCTGGCGCTGGCCGATAAGGCGCTTGCCCAGCTCGTCTTCCATGTGCAGGAGCTTCTCCGATTCGCCCTGGAGCATGCGTCCGGCGGGAATGCCGGTCCAGGAGGAGATTACCTCGGCGATATCGTCGGCGGTTACTTCTTCAGAGACCATGGACTCTTCGGACACGGTGCTCTCGGCCTGCTGGGCTGCGGCCAGCTCGGCTTCGAGGGCGGGGATTTCACCGTAGAGCACGCGGGAGGCTTCAGCCAGGTTGCCTTCGCGCTGGGCGACTTCTGCCTTGGAACGCAGCTCGTCGATTTGGGTTTTGAGGTCGCCGACGCGGTTGAGCCCGGCCTTTTCAGCTTCCCAGCGGGCGTTAAGGGCGTCCAGTTCTTCCTTCTTGTCGGCCATGTCTGCCCGTAGGGCTTCAAGGCGCTCGACGGAGGCAGGGTCGGTCTCGTTGGCCAGGGCCAGTTCTTCCATGGTCAGGCGGTCAACGGCGCGGCGCAGGGCGTCGATTTCTTCGGGAGCCGAGTCGATTTCCATACGCAGACGGGAGGCTGCCTCGTCGATCAGGTCGATGGCCTTGTCGGGCAGCTGGCGCGAGGGGATGTAGCGGTTGGACAGGTTGGCGGCAGCCACCAGGGCGGAGTCTGCAATGGCGACCTTGTGGTGGGCCTCGTAACGTTCTTTAAGGCCGCGCAGAATACCGATGGTGTCATCGACGCTGGGTTCACCCACGTAGACCTGCTGGAAGCGGCGTTCCAAGGCGGCGTCCTTTTCGATGTTTTCGCGGTATTCGTCGAGGGTAGTTGCACCGATTAGGCGCAGCTCGCCACGGGCTAGCATGGGCTTGAGCATGTTGCCGGCGTCCATGGACCCTTCGGAGGCACCTGCCCCAACAACTGTGTGAATCTCATCGATGAAGGTGACGATTTGCCCCTCGGACTTCTTGATGTCTTCCAGCACAGCCTTGAGGCGCTCTTCGAACTCGCCGCGGTACTTGGCACCGGCGACCATTGCGCCCAGGTCGAGGGAAACCAGGGTCTTACCGCGCAGGGATTCGGGCACGTCGCCCGAGACCATGCGCTGGGCCAGGCCCTCAACGACGGCGGTTTTACCGACGCCGGGTTCGCCAATGAGCACGGGGTTGTTCTTGGTTCGGCGGGAGAGCACCTGGATGACGCGGCGAATTTCGCTATCGCGCCCAATAACGGGGTCAAGTTTTCCTTCGCGGGCGACGGCGGTCAGGTCGGTGCCGTACTGTTCTAGAGCGCCGAAGGTGCTTTCGGGGTCGGGAGTGGTCACGGTGCGGTCTCCTCTCACGGTCGGAATGGTGTCTTCAATGGTCTTTTCAGTGGCCCCGGTCTGCTGTAGGGCGCGGGCGGTGGCGTCGTCCCCCGCTGCGAGCGCCAACAGCAGGATTTCGGTAGAGATGTAGGTGTCCCCGAACTGGGCTGCCTTAGCTTGGGCGGTTTGAATGGCGGTCAGGACGGCGCGGCCCGACTGGGCCTGGGCGGCTGAGGCGCCCTGCACCTTGGGGAGTTTAGAAATCTCGGTGGAGGCTGCTAGCGAGATGGCGTCAACGTCGAGACCTGCGGTTTTAAGGACGGCCACTGCCACTCCCTCGCGCTGATCCATGAGGGCCTTGAGTAGGTGGGAGGTGTCAAGGGTGGGGTTACCCGCGGTTTGGGCGTTCATATTGGCTGCCGAGAGCGCTTCTTGGCTCTTGGTTGTAAATTGTGCGTTCATTATTCCCCTTTACCTTTTGCGTAGGTAGTTCGTTCATACTTGAGTGTATTCCACTCAGCTTTAACTTGAGTCTACTACACTCAACTTATTTGCACTAGATATTTACAAGAACTTTTTCACACCCAGCATTGGCCAGCCATTGACCTGCCTAATATTTCTGAACTAGATTTAAACAGGAAGCCCCCTTCATGTTGCTAACCACCAACCTATGGAGGACTCCCATGTTTTCTTCACATCCGCCGTCCTACCTCTACGCCCCGCACCGGCTCTATTGGGGTGCTCTCCTCTTCACCGCCATCGCCACCCTGGCAGCACCCCTCTATCTCCTCTTCTCTCCGGCCTATCTCACGATTATCGGCCCTATCTTTGCGGGCCTTGTGGCCCTACAGCTACCTGCTGCCCTAATCTTCTACCTCATTGCCAGTCGGGTGCTACGAACACTCACCCCATCAACCGAAGCCGGGGAAGACCGTCCTATCAAATCCGCCTACGGCTGGGTAACCCTCGCTACATCTACCTTACCCGGCCTCCTTGCCGTCACCTATGCCCTCCCCGCCTTAGCTGAACAGCATCTCGGCTGGGCATTTTCACCCCCCCTTCTACGGCATCACCGAACACTTCGTCGACCGTTATACCCTCTGGCTAGGGCTGTTCTCGCTTAGCCTGACGTTCACACCACTCATCATACTCACAGCCCTGGCCCGCTCTCTGCCTCAGGTTCTCGGCATGAAAGCCCTTGCCCCGCTCTTCCTTGCCTTCTTTGCCCCGCTCTATTTCCTCCAGTGTGGCCTGATCGGTGTAGAGCTCCCCTTCTCATAGCAGCCTTACTGGTCGCCCTTCTCCTGGCAGGCGGGCGAAGTCTCGCGTCCAGCGGTTATAAGGTAGGCCTCTCCCTCGGGTAAGCTATCTGTCAATCGCTTCACATACAGGGAGAACCATGACCCTCACCGCCTACGCTATTCGCCACGTCGCCTTGAAGATTTAGGCATCTTTGAAGATTTACTGACCGAACGCGGCTTTGCTGTCGAATACCGTGACGCCGGTATTGACGCCCTCAACACCCCCGAGGTTCGCGAGGCGGATTTGTTGGTTATTCTGGGCGCTCCCATCAGCGTGAACGACACCCAGGACTACCCCTTCCTCTTTGAAGAAGCGGGGCGCCCCTGCGCGCTGGCCCTCCAGTTCCATCTTGAGGTCAACCCCCACCATATCGAGCAGTGGCTCATCGCCTATGCCGACTACATCAGGGCCTCAGAGCAGGATGTGGCGGTCATTCGCCGCGAAGCCTCCCTTTATGCCGAAAAACTCACTGCGGCCGCCACCGAGGTACTCACCGGATGGCTAAAGAAGCTAGGGCTCTAAGGAGCTTTGGTGCTTTTCTAGTCGAGAAAGTCGTACATGGACTCTTCTCGTTCGAGGCGTTCGCGGGTTGCGTCGTCCAGCCCACGCGTGAGAGCCCGCGCTTTTCGGTAGTCACTCATGGCCAGAAGTAGAGTGGCAATGGCGAATGAAAAGGTCAGGATTCCGCTGGTATTCCCAAAGGCTGCAGAGAGGCCAATGACGTCGGGGCCCAGCAGGGCTGCCGCCGCCGAGATATTCTCTCCCTGCAACCGATCAGGGGCAACCATGCCAAAGAAGCCAGCCAGAACCCACGTAGAAACCGCCACCAGGGCTGTGATAGGCGGCAAACCAGCCCGCACCCCGGCAGCCTGTAGCCCCATTTCCTTAAAGGAAAACAGGGCAGCCACCAGCAGAATAATGAGCAAGGCAGGCCCGAACGATATCGCATAGATAGGCACAAGCTCTCCCCCAGCGCCAAAAAGGGCGCGCCCGGCGGTAATCCAGGTAGCCGAGATAAAAGCCATGGGTACCAGCAAGTAGGCCAAGGCCTGCCGGGCGGGGCTCGCTTGCCGCCGTAGACGCGGGTGGGCAGAAGCAGAGTCAGGGCTAGATGTAGAGTGCTCTTGGTTCACCCCACCTATCTTAACCGGGCAGAGCTCTGCGGACGGGTAGGGTGGTATATATGAGCAGACTTGAAGCTATTTTCTTTGACCACGACGGAACCCTTGTAGATACCGAGCCCCTCTGGGCTGAGGCTAAAACCGCCCTGACCGCCGAGTTCGGAGCCTCCTGGACCGAACAAGATACGCTCATGGCCCTGGGCAAACCTGCCGCAGTCACCTTTGCCCGCATGCAGGAGCTGGGTGCAGATGTTTCTGCTGACGAGCTGTACGACCGACTTAAGGCCAAGATGTCAGTTCTCTTGAAGGACGCCCGTGTTGAGCTGCTGCCCGGTATTGAGGCGCTCTTGGCGCAGGTGGCTGAGGCTGGCGTCTCCGCGGGAATTGTCACCAACGCGACCACCGAGGTTGCTGCCAACACCGCCAAGCTGGCGCCGGAGGGGCTTTTCAAAACCCTGGTCACCGATGAGCAGGTCACTCACGCTAAGCCCGACCCCGAGCCCTACCTGCTTGCAGCCCGTAATTTAGGGGTAGACCCCGCCAACTGTGTTGCGGTAGAGGATTCTGCTTCTGGCGCGCAGAGTGCTATGGCCGCAGGCATGAAAGTGGTCATAGTGCCCGGCATGACCGAGGTGTCCGAGCACCTGGGCCACGCCCGCTACACCCACACAGAACTCACCCTCGATAAGATTCGAGCACTGATCGAGGGCTAAGAGCTGCATTACCACATAGAGAAGACAGGTCTATCGCGTGATAGACCCGCCTTTAGTGCGTGGTTCAAGTTTTGAAGCTCTAAGGCTTACTTGAGGTTGCCCTGACCGTCTTCGAGGTGGCCACGCAGGAACCACTGGAAGAGCTCCAGCTCAGCGGTCTGACCAATCAACAGATCCTCGGTGATGGGGTCGATGTCGCCCACCTTGGCAATAGCTGCACGGTGGTCTTCAACTACAACGTTGTAGACCTCATTCAGGGCACGAATGTGAGTCATAGCGTCCGCGCGGTCAACATCGTATTCAGCCCAGGTGCGCTTTTCGACCAGGTCGCCGGAGAGGCCATTGGGAGCCACACCCATGGTGGCCATGCGCTCTGCAATGGCGTCGACGAAGCCGCGCACCAGGTCGACCTGGGGGTCGAGCATTTCGTGAACAGCGATGAAGTTGGGGCCAACAACATTCCAGTGGGCGTGCTTGAGCACCAGGTGCAGGTCGTTCAGGGCGTGCAGGCGAAGCTGCAGAACGTCGGCTACATGGTGGCCTGATTCTTCGGTGAGACCGGGGACGGTGAATGATGCGTACTTGCTCATAGCAGGCTTTCCTTTCGTTAGAGTGCCAGGCTATGCGGGAGAGCCTGGCGGCTTGTCTACATCTAACCTTACGCATCTCGTTGCAGCTTTTCAAGGCTTATTATGAATAAATCATAATAAGTAAAACCTGGCATGACTAGGAAATATACCTACATTTCAGCTTATGCAAGCCTAACCTCAGTGGTGGTGACCAGCATAAACACCGCCGCAAACACTACACATCTGAATTAGCGCAAAAGAACCAGCGCTAATTAAAACCGTCAAAAAAATTTTCTGCCTTCAGCTCGCTCCCCACCCACAGGCGTCCGCGCAGAGCTACATATCACTTTGCACAGAAAGTACCTGAGTAGATAAAGTAGTAGGCGACGAAGGGGAGTAGTTCCCACAGGCGCCCAGCGCCAAAGCGGTTTATCGACATACTGGCTCGCCCACCCCAGGTGCGGCACCCGGTAAACCACCGCTTCTCACAAGCGGCGAGCGAGACCTTCGGTTAAGAAAACTACAGTTTCTTTAGCCGAAGTGTATGCAATTTTCGCCCCGCTTCGGCTCCTGACCAAAGGTAAACACCATGCCAGCAGCCGCCCCCCATGCCCCCTCCACCCAGCCAAGCCGCGCTCAAATTCGCCGCTGGCGTCGCTATCTCGCCGAAGAAATCTCAGAAGCCCGCATCTATGCCGCTCTGGCCGACCGGGCTGAGGGAAAAGAAGCAGAAATCCTCAGAGAAGTCGCCCAGGCAGAACTCCGGCACCAGGACCACTGGCGCACCCTGCTAGGCGAACACGCCACCCCCGAGCCGCGTCCGTCCGTTTCCGCCCGCTTTCTAGAGCTTCTTGCCAAGAACTTCGGCTCAGTCTTCGTGCTCGCCCTAGCTCAGCGCGCCGAGGGCCGCTCCCCCTACGCGGAAGACCCCGATGCCACCGAAGCTATGGCAGCTGACGAGGCAATCCACGAAGAAATCATTCGAGCACTTTCCACCTCTGGTCGCGAAAAGCTCTCGGGTAACTTCCGCGCCGCCGTCTTTGGCGCCAACGATGGCCTGGTCTCAAACGCTGCCCTCATCATGGGTGTGGGCGCGACCGGCGTCAGCAGCTCCATGGTGCTTCTCTCCGGCGTTGCCGGCCTACTTGCAGGCGCCCTGTCTATGGCTGCCGGTGAGTTTGTTTCGGTGCGCTCCCAGCGCGAACTCCTAGATGCCTCCCGCCCCACCCAGGTCACCCTCGACGTGGCCCATCAGCTAGACATCAACCAGAACGAGCTGGAACTAATCTATAAAGCCCGCGGCATGAGCGAGGAGGCCGCCCGCCACCGCGCCATGGAACGCTTTGGCTATTTCACCTGCGACTGCGACCCTTCGCTCTCCTTCCGCGACGATATTGAGGGGGAGGACGCCGAGGATGCCCACGGTGCGCTCGGCAGCGACATGGGGGCTGCCGCCTCAAGCTTCTGCTTCTTTGCATCCGGCGCCCTCGTCCCGATCCTGCCCTACATTTTCGGCATGTCTGGCGGCGCAGCTATGCTGATTTCCATGCTGCTGGTGGGCTTTGCCCTGATGGTCACCGGCGGCGTAGTGGGTCTACTCTCAGGTGCCTCACCCCTCAAGCGCGGCCTGCGCCAGCTAACCATCGGTTACGGCGCAGCCCTAGCCACCTACCTGCTAGGTTTAGTATTTAATGCCAGCTTCTTGTAGATAAAGAGACTTACTCATATAAAATACCCCCAGGATTTAGTCAGATTTATTGCAGCTAAGAGGGTTATTCAAAAGCTCCCACCACCAACTAGACAACGACCCTCACCCAACAGGCAACCTTGATTGTCAAATTTCTACAAATAACCTCAAACCAGCTGGGAAGAACCGTTGTAACACCAGCGTACAACTGGGCTCACCACCACGCAGCAATTCGCTAAACTCCTCACAGCCCCCCCATCTACCATCTCACCTGGGCAGCAGACTCAATGCCCTCCAAGCATTGAAAGCAACCTTGCTCCGTCACCGGCAGAATTACACCCCATAGAAACCCTAGCCGACCACTTTGAGGTCTCCCAGCTCAACTTACCAGGGCTATCAGCAAAATCGAAAACGCCCTACTCAAGGTCCTAAAACCAGCAGTTAAACCACGAGAATATCCCCTCCTTGAAAACACCAAGTTCCCTGATGATTGCTCCCTTGTTCCCACCAAGAACTGGCTTCATTAGGCAAAACAAATTTCTCTGACAAACACAAACACGCCGGGGTCAATCACCAGGTCATCTGCGCCCTGGACAGCCAGCTCCTTGCTATCGCTGACCCGGCATCTGGAGCTAAGTATAATGCTTCTGCTGTCAAGACTCACAGGCTAGGGAAGTGTCCAAATGAGACGACGCTGGAGGGTAAGGGTTATGTGAGTTTGGGGCTGATTACTCCGGTTAAACACTTGCCAGGGAATTGGGTTCACCGCCCCGCAGAGGCGGAATAATCAGGTGCTCAACCGGTTGCGGTCGGTGGTGGAGCGGACTTACCGCTTATATCAAAACTTAGCAGGTGTTACATTCGGGGTTCCGGAGGCCACTTGGCGTGTATTATCAGGTGCTTTCGGTGATACGGGGGGGGTGTTTTGGGTGGATGGAAGAACTTTTGAATAAACCTCAATAGACAGAAGCAGAAATAAAAGTATAAGCCATCGCCTCTTTGAGAGTACATTTACAGTTTAAATAAACTTCTAGAATTTGCTGCTCTGACAAAATCCACTTATTTCTAATGTTTAAAATATCTTACAAAATAAAGACCCTTACACTAACTTGAAGCAGACGATTACTAGGATTTTTCGCAGCACAGAGCAACACCATGGTTATCGAAGAGTTTTCCTGGTCTTACATAGAAAAAGCTTAAAATATTATCTATATATAATTCCTATGGATTAAGCTTCGAAGTAATCGTTAGCCCAGTAATATTTTGAGTAACAGTACCTCCATCAGCAGAATAAGTGATATTTGCCGGCTGGACAGACGAGGTGAGAGAAAAATAGTCCCATCCGTAAGATGGATTCAACGCAATCGTCGCAGGCATAATTATAACCTGACCCTAATACTTATTTCCTTTTTGAGTAAGGGTTAAAGTCTTAGTTGTTGTATAGGTAATAGTTGATACAAAAGTATAAGAACCATCCGTATTGCGCGTATTTGTAGGAGCTTGCGCTATCCACTTTCCAGCAACACTAGCTACCTGAAGATAAGTACTCTGAGTTATCTAATCTGTTAGAGTCCCAGTCAGTTGCTTATTCCACAAACTACCATTTATTTTCATATTTGATCCTGGCCAGCTTGCTTGACTACCTGCCGGAACAGTAAATTCAACCTGGGTAATAAAACTAGCTCCCGCAGCTAAGGTAGCCGTAGACCCAGAAATATAGTCAGTCCTAGTTGCAGTATTATTTGTAGGTACTGAAAACCAAAATCCGCTACTAGTGCCGTAAGTGCCAGCAACGCCGGTCGCTCCATTAGTAACAGGAGTAAAAGACCCCTCACCATTCGCATATAGGGAGTTATTAGTAGGCTGGCTGGTAGCGTCACTCCAGTTTAAATCAGCCTCAGGGGTATTAGGTGCAGAAGCAAAATACTGCAAGGGAGTAGTTTCTGCATGGCCTGCGGAATCAAGAAAGGCTTGGTAACCAACAAATCCACCACTATATTGGGTCGTGACAAATAAACCCATTTGGATGCCGGAGGTGGCCTGATAATAAATATCTCTAAAAGAGTGATATGTACTGGGTTTAGTTCCGACCCCGTACATTGGAAACAAACAAAAAAGAGCAAAGGAACTTCACCCATGCCCACCAAATACCCCCAAGAACTCAAAACAAGAGCCCTACGCCTACTGGCCGA
>NZ_SPQC01000017.1 GCF_004569295.1 Rothia nasimurium | reverse complement strand
GTGGGGGGGGGCTTGGGGTGGTGGGCGCCTGCGGCCCGCAGCGGGGCGGGCCGGTGGCTCTACGAGAAAGTGGCTACCCGGTAGATTGGGTAGCCACTGGTAGGTGCTCTATGCGAGGGCCTAGAGGCCGAAGAAGCGGCTGAAGAAGCCCTTCTTTTCTTCCTTAGGCTTGGGCTTGATCGCAGCTTCTGCGCGCTCAGCCTCAAGGTCGGGGGCCTGGCCAGCCAGGCGAATCTCTGAAGCGGGGCGGGCAGGCTCTTCAACCTGCTCGTAACTGGCAGGAGCCTGCTCGGTCTCAGCTTCTTCGATAACCTGCTCGGCGGCATTAGAAGCAGCGGCGGGCTCTTCTACCTGAGTAGGCTCATCGCGCACGATGTCCTCGTCGGCGATAGCGCTGGTGGTGACGCGGCCGGGGCGGGCGTCCTCGGCAGGCTCGCGGTCGTAGGGCTGCTCGGCGTTGGGGTAGACGCGATCGGTGGTGATGGTACCTTCGACCTCTTCCTCTCGGGCGGCCTCTTCGGCACGCTCCTTCTCGCGGCGCTCAGCTTCAGCGGCTTCAGCTGCGGCGCGCTCTTCAGCGGCAGCGATGTCAGCCTCGCGAGCTTCGATGGCGGCCTGTTCAGCGGCCAGGGCTTCAGCCTCAGCTGCGCGGGCGGCTTCGGCGCGGGCCTCGTCCTCACGGGCAGCTTCTTCAGCGGCCAGACGGGCAGCCTCTTCTCGGGCGGCGATCTGGGTAGCGGCCTCCTGGGCTGCCACAGCTTCGATGCCCTGACGCTCAGCAGCTAGCTGCTCACGCAGGTCGCGGGCAGCCTGTGCTAGGCGGGCCAGCTCGTCGGCCCCAGCCTGGGGCTCAGCAGCCTCGATACCCGAGATCTTGCCGTTGTCGAACCAGAGGCGCAGGGCGCCGTCCGATGCGGTGATGACGGCGGTTGCCTCGGTGTCCCAGGCAATGTGGGCACCGCGTAGCTTGGCGTAGGAGTCTACGGCGCGCAGGTGGTTCACAGCGGTGCCGGTCTGCAGGGCCTGGGCCATGACCTGGCCCATGCGGTTAACGGTGGGGGCCTCAAGTTCAAGCTGGCTGCCATCGAGCAGAATCCAGGCGCGGACGCCCGCCCCGGCGGTGACGGGGTAGTGGGCGTAGACACCGGTCAGGGCCTTTGAGGCCAGGGTCAGCTTGCGGGCTAGGCCCGAGTCGAGGGGGAGCTCGTCGGTGGTGAGCTCAGAGATGCTGTGCTTCGCTCCGCCTTCACGCGCCTGGATTGCTGCCGAAACGACGCGGTCGGGGAAGTGACCGAGCTCCTGCCAGGACCAGATCCAGGAACCGCGGTTCTCAGATTCGGTGCCCAGCAGGTAGGGAGTGAGGCTTACGGAAGCATCAGACTGGAGGGTGAATGACGGTGCAGAGAAGTCCACCGTCCATTCTGCGCCGCCGCTGATTTCAGCAAGACGGGCTTGGTACTCGGTGGAGATAAAGATTGAATCGTCAATCAGATCCTGCAGTGTAGTAGTCATACGGTCAAGGCTAGCAACTCTTGCGGTGCTCCCGCACCTTTTTGCCTCGGTAAGAGCTTGAATTTCTGACATATTCAGCTACCTCCCTGCAACTGGGGGTGTATCACTCAGCGAGAAGGGCGGTGTACGCTGCCCCGGGGCGGGTAGTTTCTTGGTTTAATAGGGGAGATAACTCGCACCCTGTGGCCCTGCTAAGTGTGTAGCGCCGCGTAGGGTTTTGCTTCGCCCAAACCTTCAGGAACAGTATGTCGCCCTCTTCGCCCCGTTACACCGAGATCGAACGCCCCGCTATGGTGCAAGACGCCCTGAACGCCATTGGTAGCTGGATGCTGGGCACGGTCAAGGTTGAACCCGGCTGGAATGAGCTGGTGCTCAATATCAAGCCCCTGTCTGAGAGCGTTTTTGTGCGTATTACCGAATCACGCGATGAACAGGACTATGTGGGAACCGTAGGCCCGGTGAAGTCAGATAGCCCGGTACTGCCCGCTATTGAGCAGCTGCAGCATGCCTCTTTCGTTGAGGGGGAAGGCACCTGGTTCACCGCTTCGGTGGTGATTACCGCCAGCAACTGGCCCGACCCGCAGTACCAGATTGGGGCGTCCTACGATCGCGCCCACGAGCCGGTGGACTGGAAGGGCGAGGGCCGCCTGAGCGCCCGCGATATCCGCGCCCACTTTGAACTTTTCCCCCGCGACCCCGAGCACGTGCCTGACTGGGCTGCCGTGCGTCTAGCAGGACGCCGGGGCGCAGGTTTTACTGAGCCCGGCGGGGAAGGGGGCCTGCCGGTAGGCCCCGTTAACCGCTACCTGGCCGAGGCCCTGGCGGGCTTCGCAACCGCCAGGAGCGAGCAGTCCCTGGCGAACGTCGTCCGCACTGCCCAGGGCGGCAACCTCATCATGGACATCTCCCAGAGCACCCTCACCCCCGAGGGCACCGCCCAGCTCAACTACCAGGTGCTCCGCCTGGCCAACGGTATGCGGGCCCTGACCGCCTACACGGCAACAGAATCGGCCCAGGCCTACTCGACCCAGGTGCTGAACGAACCCTACCCCCGCCTGGTGGTAGAACACGCCATGAAGGTTTTCTTGCAGGTGGCCCACGATGACAGCATCGACGTGCTGGTGCTTGACCCCGGCAGTGATCACGAATGCTTCATCGAAAAAGCCCAGATTCAGTGGGTACTCGGCTCCCCCCACAATATGCCTGCCCAACGGGCCCTATTTGAAGAAAACATGCATGACCTACTCATGGCGCTGACCGCACCTGCCTCAGTGCTACTCCTGGGAGTCCGGGCCGATGATTCTGCAGGGCGCCCAGTCATGCTCAAGAAGGACGACGAGAGCGAAGAGAACGTCGCCCTGGTCTTTACCACCTCTGCCGAGGTCGCTGCCCTCGACCCCACCCTGGTAGTGCGAAGCGCCCCGGCCTTGGACGTCCTGAAGCTTCTTGCCGCCGGTACGAGCAGCTCTGTGCGTATCAATGCCCTGGCCCCCCATGCCACTCTCCCCATGGAACAGGTGCGCCAGCTCATTTCAGTAGTAGAATCACAGTAAACCCCCGCCTCTTACCCAGGAGTTCCCCATGACCGGTGCCCTGCGCACGCTCGGCCTTACCGCGGCTCGTCATGCCCGCGCCACCATTGTGCTGTGGCTGGTGCTTCTGACCCTCGCCGGTGTGGGGGCACTGACCCTAGCCCGCGGCGCAACCGCCAGCTACACCATGCCGGGGGCCTCCTTTGAGGCGGTACGCGAAGACCTCCAGGCTAAGATTCCCGACAACGGTATCTCTAGCGGCTACGTGGTGCTAGAGGCCGAGAGCGGTTTCAACGACACCCAGAAGCAGGCTATCGCCCAGGCCGTCACCACAATTGACCAGCTACCCGAAGTAGCTGGCTCCCTCGACCCCTTCGTAGCGGCGGACGCCATGACCCAGGCGTCCGTGCAGCTTGAGGACGCTAAAGCACAGCTGGCCCAAGCCAAGGCACAGATTGATGAGGGGCAGACCCAGCTGGACGCCGCCAAAGCGACCCTTCCTGAGGGCCTGAGCGCCGAAGAAATCGCAGCTCTTACCCCCGATTTGGCAACCCAGGAAGCCGCCCTGGCCGAAGCCCGCACCACCCTGCGTGCGAACCAGGATAAGGTCGATGCCACCCAGCGTGAGCTTGACGCGGCAGCCGATGCCAACATGGTGAGCGAAGACGGCACCGCAGCCATCGTCAATATTGCCTTCAACCAGGACACCAATTCCCTGCCAACCTCGGTGCGGGAAGAAGTCTTTAGCACCTTTGATACGCTCAAAGACACCGGCCTGACCGTCAATTACAGCTATGAGCTCGACCAGGACGTCAGCGACGTCTTTGGCATCTCAGAAATCATTGGCCTGGTCGTGGCCTTTATCGTCCTGCTGATTACCCTAGGGGCGGTAGTCGCCGCCGGTCTACCCCTGGTACTTGCCCTCATCGGAGCCGGTACCGCTGTTGCCCTGGTCTACACCAGCACCGCCTTTATCGACATGACAGCAACCGACCCCGTCCTCGCCCTCATGCTGGGCCTGGGCGTCGGTATCGATTATGCCCTGCTGATTCTCTACCGCTTCCGCGAAGAACTACGCGACGGCGCCGACGTGCTCGATGCGGTAGGCACCGCCAACTCGACCGCGGGCCACTCCGTGCTCTTTGCTGGCATGACCAACATCATCGCCCTCTCAGCCCTCTGCCTCACCGGCCTGCCCTTCCTGGCCATCATGGGCTTTGCCGGGGCCTTCGCCGTTGCCCTGGTCGTGGCTTCCTCCCTAACCCTGGTACCGGCCGTCCTGAGCCTGCTGGGCACCCGCCTGCTGACCCGCGCCCAGCGAGAAGAACTCACCCAGCTCAACCTGGCCCGCACCCAGGAAATCCAGGTACCCCGCAACCGCCGCGAAGCCTTCGCTGAAATCGAAGCGGCCTACAAGGGTTGGGGCGGCTTCGTCACCCGTCACCCCTTCGCCATGACCTTCGTAGCGGTAGCCGTGCTGGTACTGGCCATCATTCCCACCACCTCCCTCCGCCTGGGCCTGCCCGACGGTTCCTACCAGGCCACCGACTCAACCTCCTACCAGGCCTACCAGACCATCTCCGAAAAGTTCGGTGAAGGCGTCAACGGGCCCATCATCGCGGGTCTGACCCTCACCGTCCCCGGCGATGAAGCCCGCCTGCGCGACGTAGCCCTCGACGTGGCCGACCGCCTCAAAAACAACAAAATTGAAAGCGTCGCCATCGTCGCTACCAGTGACGACAACGCCACCGCCATCCTGGCCTTCTTCCCCACCGAAGGGCCCTCGGCAGACAGCACCCTAGCTACCGTTCACTCCATGAATGACAAGCTCGAAGCCACCGAAAAAGCCACCGCAACCACCATCGGCCTGACCGGCTCTACCGTGGCTAACATCGAGATTTCAGAGCGTATCTCACAGTCCATCCCGCTCTATCTTGGAGTGGTAATCGCCCTCTGCCTGGTGCTCATGGCCTTCGTCTTCCGCTCCATTATCGTGCCGGTCATGGCCACCATCGGCTTCCTGCTCTCCACCCTGGCCTCCTTCGGCGCCGTTGTCGCTGTCTACCAGTGGGGCTGGCTCGCCGACGTCTTCGGCGTTACCCAGCCCGGGCCTATCCTGGCCTTCCTACCTATCCTGCTGATCGGCATCCTCTTCGGCCTTTCGGTGGACTATCAAATCTTCATCGTCTCGGGCATGCGCGATGCCCACCGAAAGGGCCACTCGGCGGGCGACGCCGTTGTGCTGGGTTACAAGCAGGGCGGGGCCGTTGTGACTGCCTGCGGCGTCATCATGGTTGCCGTTTTCGCCGGCTTCATCTTCTCCCACCTCACCGCCGTGCGCCCCATCGGCTTCGCCCTAGCCCTGGGCGTCGCCATGGACGCCTTCCTGATCCGCACCACCTTCATCCCGGCCACCATGTACCTGCTGGGTGAAGCCGCCTGGTGGTGGCCCTTTGAGAAGAAGGAACGCGACGAAGAAGACGCCCCCAAGCACATCGCCGAATAAGGCGCGCTGCCCAATACAGCACAGCATCACATAAAGCACAGTGCAGGGGCCCCACCCCATCTGCCTGCAGCACATAAAGCCGCCCCCGGCGTCCTGATTATCAAGGACGCCGGGGGCGGCTTTCTTGCGAAAAGCTAGGCTTTACCGCAGACCTTAGGTGGTCTGGGGAGTGGGCTCGTTGCTCTTCTCGTTGTTGTGCTTGTAGGCCTCACGTACGCGGGCGCCCAGCTCTTCGTGGACTGAATCCCAGTACTTGAAGGCACGCTCACGAATCTCGTCAGAGACAACAGCACCAACGTGACCGGCGATGTTCTCAACCAGACGGGCCTTAGCAGCATCGTCCATGACATCGGCGTAGAGGGTGCGGGCCTGGCCGAAGTCGTCGTCCTCAGCGTGCAGGGTGGCAGCAGCGCGAACCAGGGCGCCGTCAGCTTCCCAAGAACCCTCACCGGCGCGGGCAGCGTCAGCGTGGGGGCCACCGAAGGTGTTGGGGGCGTAGACGGGGGTGTCGGGGCTGTTGAAGGTGTAGCGCATAGCGCCGTCCTGGCTGTAGTTGTTCACTTCAGCGTTCTTCGCGTAGTTGACGGGCAGGTCAGCGAAGTTGGTGCCTACACGGTAACGGTGTGCATCGGGGTAGGAGAAGATGCGGCCCAGCAGCATCTTGTCGGGGGAGGCTGCGATACCCGGAACGAAGTTGGAGGGCGAGAAGGTAGCCTGCTCAATCTGAGCGAAGAAGTTCTCGGGGTTCTTGTTCAGGGTCATCTTACCCACCTTGATCAAGGGGTAGTCAGCGTGGGGCCAGACCTTGGTCAGGTCGAAGGGGTTGAAGCGGTAGGTCTTGGCGTCCTCGTAGGGCATGACCTGAACGTAGAGAGTCCATGAGGGGAACTCGCCGCGCTCGATAGCCTCGTAGAGGTCCTGACGGTGGTAGTCAGCGTTTTCGCCAGCGATACGCTCAGCATCAGCACCGGTCAGGAAGTCGTTGCCCTGGTCGGTCTTGAAGTGGTACTTGACCCAGAAACGCTCGCCTTCGGCGTTGATCCACTGGTAGGTGTGTGAACCGAAGCCGTCCATGTGGCGCAGGGTAGCGGGGATGCCGCGGTCACCCATGAGCCAGGTTACCTGGTGGGCTGACTCGGTCCGCAGGCTCCAGAAGTCCCACTGCATGTCGTTGTTGCGCAGGCCGTTGCCGGGCAGACGCTTCTGAGAGTGGATGAAGTCGGGGAACTTGATGGCATCGCGGATGAAGAAGACGGGGGTGTTGTTACCGACCAGGTCGTAGTTACCCTCGGTGGTGTAGAACTTGACCGCAAAACCGCGGGGGTCGCGCCAGGTGTCGGGTGAACCCTGCTCACCGGCAACGGTGGAGAAGCGAATCAGCATCTCGGTGGATACACCGGGCTGGAAGAGGGCTGCACGGGTGTACTTGGAGACATCTTCGGTGGTCTCAAAAACACCGAATGCGCCGGTGCCCTTGGCGTGGACAACGCGCTCGGGGACGCGCTCGCGGTTGAACTGGGCGAGCTTTTCGACGGTGTAGGCGTCGTGCAGGACGATGGGGCCGTCGGCACCTACGGTCAGGGAGTCGTTGTCTGAGGCAACGGGGGCACCCTGGGTGGTGGTGGTAAATGAACCGGGCTTAATCGGGTTGTTCATTTTTCCTACTTTCCTGTGTGGGGTTGTTTTCTGCTTGCGTCTAGGGGCGGTTCTAGTAGGCAGACAGAGGGTGATGGCGCTCTGCCCTAGCTGGCTAGTGCCTGGTTGGCGGCTGCCTGCTGGGCGAGAGCCAATTCTTTTTCGTCGGCGTTTTGGCAGTCGGCGCAGATGCCTCGGTAGAGCACATCGGCGCTGAGAAGAGCCATGCCGTGAAAATCGCTGGGGGTCAGGCAGGGGGCGGCCCCGATGGCGCAGTCCACGTCTTCGACCTTGCCGCAGCGGATGCAGTAGGCGTGGTGGTGGTTGTCGCCGGTGCGGGTCTCGTAGAGCCCTGCTGATCCCGGTGGTTCAAACTTGCGGAGCATATTGATGTCGGTGAGGTCGGCAAGGACGACGTAGACCGACTGCACAGTGATGCCCGGCAGTTCCCGACGGACGGCCGTGATCACGGCGTCTGCGGTGGAGTGGGGGTTATCGTGTACAGCGGCAAGCACGGCGAGGCGCTGCTTGGTGACGCGGCGGCCCTTAGCTCGGAGCTGGGCTGACCATGCTTCTTGGTGAGCGCTGGCGGGGGTTTCGGTGCTACCGGGGATGTGGCTGCAACCGTTTGCTCCGAGGATGCTTGTTGTTGACATCATGTCACCATAATATCCTTATTTTGAATCTTTCACAATAAGGTAAGGCTGGGTAGCACCTTAAGAATGCCTGGATTGAACCTTGGGTAAGGCAGTCCAGTGGGTGCGCCCAGCTGGCCCTGCTGTGAAAGGAGGGCGGACGTCCGCGCCTACCTATTGCGAGCGATGCGGCGGCTTTGCCGGGTGCAGAGCTTCAAACTTTTAAAAAACTTTGAGGAGTAAAAGAGCTTGTCAGGCGTGCATTTAAGGGAGTCTGAAAAAGTTTTTTAAAAAACTTCCCGTTTTCGCGTCATGAAACGGGCTCAAACGGCTCTTTATCTATGACAGCGCAAAACTGTCGGGTGTGCCTACCGGTTTTCATGATCGGCTCGGTGGCACACCACCCCCAAACTGCCATGGGAAGTACGGCGGGGAACAAGGGAACAAAGCGTGCCCGTCAATCGTGGGGATTCGACGAGCACAACGGCACCTCGCCGGGACTAGGGGAAAACGCCCCGGCGCCCAAGGAGCCAACACCGAAAACGACCTGCTCGACGTCCTCAACAAAAAAACGCCCCGGCGCCCAAGGAGCCAACACTGTGATGTGTTAAGGCGCAGAGCCGCCGCTGCTGGAACTTATCGAGCGGCTCTGCCCACCACACACAGAAAATAGCCACCGCACAGGGCCGTTCGCGGGTTCTGTGCCAGGGCAAACACATACAACCCAATACACTTCAGATGCTTTCGCAGGCACTGAAACGCAAAGTGCCAACACTGTTCGTGGGTGGTGGCGCACAAGCTACACATTCACCGCCGGCAGGTGGCGCCTCCAGGGAAGGGGGAGCCACTACCATCAATAGAGGGTAGAGAGGCTCGCACCGCTTTACCGCTAGGGACAACACGGCCCGGCCCCCTATCACCGCATAGGGGCCGGGCTGTTGTTGTTCTTTCCACAAACTACTGCATACAGGGCATAATCCCGATAGACTAATAGAATGCCCCCACCACTCTAACTAGGGGTAACTCGCATAAACCCAGGGATTTTCATGCAATCACACAACACCGCGCAACCAGCTACTGGCGGGCCCACCGACGAGCTGCTGCTCTCGGACGTCCGCGAAGGCAAGCTTGATTCGTTCGGCGTTCTGTATGAACGTTACGTGTCGATGGCTCGCGCCATCGCTTACAAGCACACCTCTAACAACACCCTCTCAGAAGACATCGTCTCCGAAGCTTTTGTGCGTGTGCTTCAGGCCCTCAAAAACGGTAAGGGCCCCCGAACCTTTATGGGCGGCTACCTGGCTACTACCATTGCCCACCTGGCGGCAGAAAATGGCCTGATTGCCCAAAAAGAAGTACCCAGCGAAGAAGAGCACCTGGAATCCATGGGCTCGCTGGACGAAACCGTCTTGAAATTACACGAATCAGACGAGCTCATCAGCGCCTTCACCGGCTTGCCGGAACGCTGGCAGACCGTGCTCTGGATGACCGAGGTTGAAGATAAGAAGCCCCGCGAAGTCGCCCAGACCATGAACCTTTCTGCCAACGCCGTCTCGGCCCTGGCTACCCGTGCCCGTGAGAGCCTACGCGAAGGCTTCTTGCAGGCCCACCAGAACGCGCCGAAGACCGACGAATGTGCCCAGTACTCACCCCACCTGAGCTCTATGGTGCGTGGCTCCCTGACCAAGAAACGTAGTGAAGCTCTGCGTCTGCACCTGTCGGTGTGCTCCTACTGCACCTCGGAATACCTGACCCTGGCCGGTATCAACAAGTCCATGCGTGTTTGGGTCTTCCCCGTGCTGGCGGGCCTGGTGCCCGTTATTACCGACGGTTCCAAGGTGCTTCTGCCCTTCCTAGCCGGTGGTGTGGCTGGTGGCGCCGCCGCTGGGGCCGGTGCCCAGGGTGGCCTTTTCTCAGGTTTTGGGGGCGGACGCTGGACGCCCGGCAGTCAGGCCCTGGCCGGTGCCGCTGCGGTCGTGACCGCTATCGGCGCTGTGGCCGGTGGTATGGCCCTGGCCAATAATTCTTCGGCCGGGTCAGCGGTTATCAGCGCAGACTCCCAGCTGCAGACCCCTAAAGCCCAGCCGAGCGATGATACTTCAGGCGTTACCGATAGCCTGGTGAACGAGCCCCAGAGTGTCTCTAGCGGCATAACCGCCGAAACCTTGCGCTCGTCTGTAGCCGTTAACGGGCCCTCAGCTGGCCAGGGTAGCAACAGCTCTAGCAGTGCGGCTTCTTCAAGTTCTCTAGCCCACGCTGTGGCGCCGGAAGCTCCTGCTGGGCAGCCGCTTACTGCTGCCTCGTCCGACGGTAGCTCTGCTTCAACGAACAGGACCGCTGGGTCTGCTGCATCTAATGCGAGTGCTCCTGCCGCTTCCGAAAACGTTACAGCATCTCTGACTGAGCCTGTTTCTGCGCAGGTTCCTCTGGCTCCTACCCCTGAGTCTTCGGTTGCCCCGGTCACCCCTGAGCTACCTGCTGCTCCCGAAGCCCCTGCTGTTCCCTCGCAGCCGGAAGCTCCTGCCGAGCCGGTAACCCCTGAGGTTCCTGTGGAGCCGGTTGCTCCCTCTGAGCCAACCCCTCCGGCAGAACCTGAGACCCCGATTGCTCCCGAGCAGCCTGTGGACCCGGAGGTTCCTGTTGAGCCTGTCGACCCGGTGGACCCCGATACGGGAATCCCTGAGATTCTGGGGCCCCTGGACTGGGTGGGTACTCCGGAGTACTACGAGTTCATCGCTAACACCCCCTGGGATACCATTGGGCACCCCGTTGGTGATAACCGCATGTGCATCATCACTTTCCTGGTCACTGACTCCGAAGGCGCTGATATGCCCTTGGGGTTCGGCACCTACCTGCCCCCCCATCATCATTGAATCGCCTTATGCCACCTACGTGCTTGAGAGCTACTTTGGCATCAGCCGAATTCAAGGCATCACCTGTTACTAGGTAAGAAACGCCTACCGGCCCCGCATAAGGGGGCTTGGTGGGCGTTTTTCTAAAGCCTCTAGCGGAATACCGGGCACTATCTTAGCTTGGGCATCTAACCTAGAAATCAAGACCCCGACGAAAGGACTTTCATGCACAGCCATAACAACGGCCTCAAAACAGCCCTCTTGATGGGGTCAATGGTTGGTTTTCTCCTCCTCATCGGAGCAGGGTTTGCCTACTTCACCCGAAGCTCCATCTTTATCCTGATTTTTGGTCTTATCGGTGTAGGTACGGTCGCCTACACCTACTGGAACTCCGACAAGCTCGCTATCCGCTCCATGAACGCCTACCCCGTGACCCGTGAGCAGATTCCCGGTCTCTACGCCATCGTTGAAGAGCTCTCAGCTAAGGCTAACCAGCCCATGCCCAAGCTCTACGTTGCCCCGACCATGACTCCTAATGCCTTCGCTACTGGCCGTAACCCCCAGAATGCCGCGGTCTGCTGCACCGAGGGTATTCTGCAGCTACTCGACGAGCGTGAGATGCGCGGTGTGATTGGCCACGAGCTCATGCACGTCTACAACCGCGATATTCTGACCGGCTCCATTGCTGCCGCTATCGCCTCCGTCATCGGTACCATCGCCCAGTTCGCTACCTTCGGCGCCATGTTTGGCGGCAACCGCGAAGAAAACCGCGGTGGTGGCCTCATCTTTACCCTGCTCATTGCCTTCCTCGCGCCCCTGGCCTCGGCCGTCATGCAGATGGCCATTAGCCGCACCCGCGAATATGATGCCGACGAAGACGGCGCTCGCCTCACTGGCGACCCGCTGGCGCTGGCGTCCGCCCTGCACAAGCTGGAAAACGGGGTGTCACGCTACCCTATGAACCCCGAAAACCGCCAGACCGCAGGCGCTGCCTCCATGATGATTGCTAACCCCTTCCGGGGCGGCGGTTCAATTAAGAACCTGATGGCCACCCACCCGCCCATGGCTGACCGTATCGCCCGCTTGGAAAACATGGCCCGCCAGAACGGCCAGCTCTAACCGGTAGGTCACGGTTGGCTTCAGCTGACCGTACAAATCTGAACAGGTTAAAGAAGAGCTCCCCACCTGCCCGGGCAGGTGGGGAGCCTTATACCTAGGTGCGGACGCCCCCTATGGGGCAGGCGTTTAGCGGTAGTTGACGAACTGCAGGTCAACCTCAAGGTCTGCGCCCTTGAGCAGGGCAATGACGTCCTGCAGGTCATCGCGAGACTTGGAGGTTACGCGCAGCTCATCGCCCTGAATAATGGCCTTGACTGACTTGGGGCCCTCTTCGCGAATGAGCTTAGAGATTTTCTTGGCCTGGTCCTGGGCGATGCCCTCCTTGATAGAGGACTCAATGCGGTATTCCTTGCCAGAAGCGTAGGGATCGCCGGAATCCAGGGACTTGAGCGAGATGCCGCGCTTGACCAGCTTGGACTGGAAGACATCGAGCACGGCCAGGGCACGCTCTTCGGAGTTTGCCTTAATCAGAATCTTTTCGCCGGAAAAATCAATCTCAGCGCCGACACCGCGGAAGTCGTAGCGCTGGGCTACTTCCTTCTGGGCCTGGTTGAGGGCGTTAGAAACTTCCTGCTTGTCGACCTTTGAAACAACGTCGAATGATGAATCGCTTGCCACGGGTGCTTACCTCTTTGCTTGTAGATAGGTGACTGAGCCCCTGTAAACCACTAAGCGGGGGAGGGGCGCTTACCTACAAAGGTACCCTGTTTTGCGGGGGCTATGCAGGTTATCGCAATCGTTATGAAACTGTGACACCATTCTCAGCTAAAGCTCATCTTGGTTTGGAAGGATGAAGCTATGGCTGAAAAGAAAACAGCTGCCCACGCTACAGCCGACGTACAGCCCGGCTCAGGAAACACTCCGGCAGCGCACCAGGTACTAGCTGTAACTGACGAGACCATGCAGCGAGCCTATGAGGCTCTCCTTGCAGATTTAGTGGCAGACGGCTTTACTACCGCCGATGCAACTGCCCCGGCGGGCGACGGCTCGCCTGAAGTCGAACGGGCCCCAGATTTTGCCCGCGGGCTGGGGCAAACCCTGCACGATGCTGATTTAGTCGCTAGATTCGAGGGCGTGAAAGAAAACCTTTCCCGCGAAATTCGCGGCGGCATGTGTACCCCCGACCAGGCATATGCCTACCTAGAAAACCTTGAAATATCGCTCCTGCTAGAGCAAGAAGCCCTGGCGGCAAGTTCTGCGTCCAACTAACTATAGTCCCGACCGGCGTCCGCTCTCATAGCGCGCCGGTCGACCCGCTTAAGTGGTCTTTGCAACAAAAGCTACTTTCGGTTTGGCAAGCTGCCTAAAAGTGTGTAAAGTATTCTACTGTTCGCTCAAACGAACACATTCAAGAAATTGAATACGGCAGATTACCCGAGCGGCCAAAGGGGGCTGACTGTAAATCAGCTGGCATTGCCTACGGGGGTTCAAATCCCTCATCTGCCACAGCGAAAATCCCGCCTCACACGAGGCGGGATTTTTTATTCCCCTGGTGGGCAGCTTCATTATCAGAGAAACCGGCCACAGTCTTTAGACAAGCCCCGATAAAACCGGTAGCGTGTTTCTCATGGCAACCATTGAAATTACCCAGGAAAACCTGACCCAGAACGTCGAAAACTCAGATATTCTCTTCCTCGACTTCTGGGCCGACTGGTGCGGCCCCTGCAAGCAGTTCGGCCCCATCTTCGAAGCTGCTTCTGAAAAGCACGCCGATATCACCTTCGGCAAGGTCGACACCGAAGACCAGCAGCAGCTGGCCGCCGCAGCAGGTATCACCTCTATCCCCACCATCATGGGCTTCCGCGAGGGCGTTCTCGTCTTCTCCCAGCCCGGTGCCCTGAACGCCCAGCAGTTCGACCAGATCATCGACGCGGTCAAGGGTCTGGATATGGCCGAGGTGCACAAGCAGGTTGCCGAGGCTGAAGCAGCCCAGGCTGAGCAGGCCTAAGGCCACTAACTTTCTTTATATAAGCCGTCCCCCTAGCTGGGGGAGGGCGACTTTGTCTTAGAAGGAACGCATATCCTGCGGGGCATACCGGGGGCGCGGCGCGGTTCGCATAGTGCACCATGGCAGATGAGCGGGAGCGGTCAAAGCCGGCGCGGTGGTAGGCCCAGTCAGGAATCTGGGCAAAGACGGACGCCTGCGGGAAGATAACAAGCACCCGGCGGCTGGTCGGGGAGCCCGGTTGCAGGGGCAGGCTCACCGTACTGGCGTAGCAGGGCCCGCATGCCTCCCATGGCCTTGATGCCGGTGACTCGCTGTTCGGTGATGGCCAGTAGCAGGTTCTGCGAGAGCAGGCCAATAGAGGGTAGCCGCAGCCCCGGTGCCTCGGCCCGGGCCCGCACCAGTCTAGCGGGTAGCTTCCCCCATGCCTCTGAGGCGTAGAAGCCGACCCACCGATCCTGCTCACCCACCCAGCCCGGCACGCGTGCCGCAAAAGCTTCCAGGGCAGCCGCTGGCGAAACGTCACCGGCGGAACTATCTCCCGCCCAGATTGTCACCTCAACCGGGGCGCGCAGGTCGGCGGGGTGTGTCCTTGCAAAACGAACAAGCAGACCCACCCCAGCTTCGCGTGCCGTCGCCCAAAAAACAGGGCCAGCAGGCCCGGCTACCTGACGAAAGAGGGGGTCGAAGGTCCCGCGCTGTAGGGGAGCAAAGGTCTGGTCCAGGTGGACCCGGTGGGTTGGTTCCAGAACAAAATGCGCGTGCAACATGCTCACCATCGTCTCACACCCGCTCTACCTGGCCCACAGAACCACTTTGCTGTCTATACTCGTACAAGACGCCGCACCCGTGGCGCCCACCCCAACCTCAGACGAAGAAGGCGCATGAGCTCCTCCCTACTGCCAGCAGAAGCCCACCCCCTCAGGGCACGTATGAGCGCTGCTGCCCTGGCCCTAGCTGTCTTTGCCCTCTACAGCGTCTACTCCTGGCTACAGTGGCGGCACTACGTGGTGCCCTCCTGGGACCTGGGTATCTTCTCGCAGCTGGCTAAGGCCTACGCCTCGGGCCAGGCCCCGATTGTGCCGATTAAGGGGGAGGGGTTCAACCTGCTGGGGGATCACTTCCACCCCGTCACCGTGCTGCTGACCCCCTTCTACTGGCTCTGGCCTGCGCCCGCCACCCTGCTCTATGTGCAAAACGGGCTGGTTGCCCTGTCTGTCTACCTGCTGGTGCGGTTCGCCCAGCGGATTCTGGCCCTTTGGGCTTCTCTGGCCCTGGGCCTTGCCTACGCCCTGAGCTTCGGCATCCAGCAGGCTGTAGCTGTTCAATTCCACGAGGTTGCCTTCGCCCTGCCCCTGCTCATCATGAGCCTGGGCTACCTGGCCATGACCCGCCTGGCTGACGCCCCCGCCCTCCTGCTCCGCCGCGCCATCTACTGGGCGGCCCCCCTGGTCTTCGTCAAAGAGGACGTCGGCATCACGGTTTTCGTCATCGGGCTGGTCGCCCTGGCCCGCACCGGCTGGCTCTCAACGGCCAGCAGCATAGCCTTCCCATCGGCGTCCGCCCCGGTACGCCCCCGCCGCGAACGCTACCGCACCCTGCTGCGTTCCTGGGTCAATACTCCCGCAGTCGCCGAAGCCAGCCTCCTTATGCTCTGGGGTATAGTCTGGCCCCTGCTGGCTATCGGCCTTATCCTGCCCCATTTCAACACCGCAGGAGTTTTCGACTACTCCGACAAACTCGACATCGCAGCGGCTATCGGCGACCCCCTCGGCGCCTTCGCCCAGCTCTTCTACCCCTGGCAAAAAACCGCCACCCTCGGCCTGCTCCTGCTCACCGGCGTCCTGGCCTGGACCACCAGCCCCCTCGCCCTCATCTCCGTCCCCACCCTCATCTGGCGCTTTCTCTCACCCCAAGAGGGCTACTGGGAACCCACCTGGCACTACAACCTAGTGCTCATGCCCATCGTCTTCACCGCCCTGCTCGACGTGCTTGCCCGCGCTACCGCCCGTACACACGTCCCCGCCTATCAGCTCGGGGCAGCACCCGCCGGGCGCACCGTCCGCACCATCTTCGCAACCCTACGCCACCGCGCCCCGGTAGCCCTGCCCGCGCTTGCCCTCATCGTCAGCCTAGGATTCCTGCCCAACCAGCCCCTAGCCCAGCTGACTGACCCAGACTTTGTCACCACTGAGCTTTCCACCACTGACCAGATGAAGGCCGAAGCCGTCGCCGCTATCCCAGAAGGCGCCACCGTAGCTGCCGACCTCTCCGTCCTCACCTACCTGGTGCTCAACCACGCTGCCTACTGGATCGGACACTCCGGGGAACCCGGCCCCGACTACGTGCTCATCGATAAACTCGGCAGCGCCTGGGGCGGCAACCCGCCCACCAGCGCCGTCGCCTACGCCACCGGCCGCTACGGTACCGCCACCTACGTTCACTACCGCACCATCGGCAGCATCGACATCGCCGTCCGCACCCGCTAGCTGTACCCTCTATCACCACTCGGGCCTAAAACGTCCAAACTAGGGTAGAGTTGAAAACGTAAGACTCGGGAACCCCCGACCATTTCTCTTCAGCGCCCACGCCCGCTACTGGCACACAACCACAGGGCCACGCGCGTTCAACGAACATACTTAGGCTAAGCAGACCGTTGAACCTTCGACTAGAGAACCTGATGTGTAATCAGCTCGCCCAAGCGCGCACCCCTGATAGCCAGCGCCCACGAACCGAAGACCTCTGAATCTTTGAGGCCCCTCGCGAGCATTCCACGGGGACGCCCCGTACAGCACCTCCACCTCAGTGAGAGTGCTGAAACCCCACTCGATGAGGACAACATTGACTGAAAATACTGCCGTTAACGCAGAAACCGCAACCGACGCCATCTTCCAGGAACCGGTTGTAGACACCCCCACCCAGCAGGTCGAAAAGGACGAGGACGGCGGCACCCGCTTCACCGACCTGGGCCTGGACGCCCGCGTCCTGGCAGCCCTCGAAAAGGTCGGCTACGAAAAGCCCTCACCCATCCAGGCTGAAACCATCCCCCTGCTGCTTGAAGGCCGCGACGTCGTCGGCCTAGCCCAGACCGGCACCGGCAAAACCGCAGCCTTCGCCCTACCTGCCCTCTCAACCCTGGCAGAACTGGCCGATATCAACGGCGTCTCCAAAGACACCCAGGTGCTCGTCCTAGCCCCCACCCGCGAACTGGCCCTGCAGGTTGCCGAAGCCTTCTCGTCCTACGCAACCGAAATGCCCGACTTCACCGTGCTACCCGTCTACGGCGGCTCACCCTACGGCCCCCAGCTGGCAGGCCTCAAACGTGGCGCCCAGGTCGTTGTCGGCACCCCCGGCCGCGTCATCGACCACCTGAAAAAGGGCTCCCTGGACCTCTCCAACCTGCAGTACCTGGTACTGGACGAAGCCGACGAAATGCTCCGCATGGGCTTCGCCGAAGACGTAGAGCAGATCCTGGCAGACACCCCCGACTCCAAGCAAGTTGCCCTCTTCTCAGCAACCATGCCCAAGACCATCCGCAAGATCGCTGAGCAGTACCTCAACGACCCCGCAGAGGTGCGCGTCAAGTCAAAGACCACCACCAGCGCCAATATCCGCCAGCGCTACATGCAGGTCATGCACTCCCACAAGCTCGAAGCCATGACCCGCGTGCTTGAGGTCGAAGACTACGACGGCATCATCGCCTTCGTTCGCACCAAGAAGGAAACCGAAGAAGTCGCCGACAAGCTCAAGGGCCGCGGCTACCAGGCTGCCGCCATCAACGGCGATATTCCCCAGAACCAGCGCGAACGCACCGTCGAAGCCCTGCGCGATGGCCGCATCGACATCCTGGTCGCCACCGACGTCGCCGCTCGCGGGCTCGACGTTGAGCGTATCTCCCTGGTCGTCAACTTCGACATCCCCCACGACACCGAATCCTACGTGCACCGCATCGGCCGAACCGGCCGCGCAGGCCGCGCCGGCGAAGCCATTCTCTTCATGACCCCGCGCGAAAAGTACATGCTGCGTCAGATCGAAAAGGCAACCCGCCAGCAGGTCGAACAGATGCACATGCCCACCGTCGAAGACGTCAACGCCAACCGGAAGCAGAAGTTCGCCCAGCAAATCACCGACACCATCGAAACCGAAGATCTCAGCTTCTTCCGCGAACTCATCGACGCCTACGCCAACGAACACGACGTTGAAGGCGAAGAAATCGCAGCAGCCCTGGCCGTCATCGCCCAGCAGGGCCGCTCCTTCCTCGCCGAAGAAATGCCCGAACCCAAGAGTAAGAAGCGCGACCGTGACCGCGACTTCGACCGCGACGACAAGCCCCGCGGCGGCCGCCGCCACTCCGAAGAAGGCATGGTCGACTTCAAGCTCAATGTAGGCCGCTCCTCCCACGTCTCACCTGCAGCTATCGTCGGTGCCCTCACCAACGAAGGCGGTCTCAAGGGCAAGCAGGTCGGTGCAATCGACATCCGCCAGCACTTCACCATCGTCTCCCTGCCCGAAGCAGAACTGCCCGGTGACTTCTTCGACCGCCTGCGCGACACCCAGGTAGCCGGCGAATTTATCAACATTAAGCGCGACCGCGGCCCCAAGGGCGGCGGAGGCGGACGCAAGTTCGACCGCGACTTCGGTAAGAAGGACTTCGGCGGTAAGAAGAAGTTCGACGGCAAGAAATTTGATCGTGATGACCGCGGCTTTGGCGGCAAGAAGAAGTTCGACCGCGACTTCGGTAAGAAGGACTTCGGCGGTAAGAAGGGGCGCAAGAAGTTCTAAGGGCTGTGCCTTAGAACACCCAAAAAACAGGTTCTAGATTTGCGTCTTCCAAAGGTTGTACCGTAAGCTAGTATCTGTTGCCCCGATAGCTCAGTGGTAGAGCGCCATCTTGGTAAGATGGAGGTCCCGGGATCGATTCCCGGTCGGGGCTCTGTATGAGCCCAAAAGTTCATACGTGGCGGTGTAGCTCAGCTGGTTAGAGCGCACGACTCATAATCGTGAGGTCGACGGATCGAGCCCGTCCACCGCTACGCCCCGATAGCTCAGTGGTAGAGCGCCATCTTGGTAAGATGGAGGTCCCGGGATCGATTCCCGGTCGGGGCTCAGATTACCTGTCAAGCATTAGTTTGGCAGGTTTTTTGTTTGTAGAGTGGTTTCCATGGCTATTAACCAAGAGATCGTAGGCCGCATCTACCCGGCCACAGAGCCCTATGCGGTCGGGCGAGAGAAAATCCGTGAATTCGCTACAGCCGTGAAGGCCACCAGCCCCCTGCACTTTGACGTGCAGGCCGCCCAGAACATGGGCTACAGCGACCTGATTGCCCCGCCCACCTTCGCCATTATTCTGGCCCAGAAGGCAGATGCCGCCCTGATTGGCGACCCTGAAGCCGGTATCGACTTCTCCCGCGTGGTCCACGCTGACCAGCGCTTCACCCACCACCGCCCGATCGTGGCCGGGGACGAGCTGCTGACCGAGGTACACGTCGATAGCGTGCGCGTCATGGGAGCTGGCGCTATGCTGACGACCCGCGAAGAAATTACCACCGTAGACGGCGAGAAGGTCGCCACCTGCATCTCATCACTGCTGGTTCGAGCGGAGGACTAATTCATGGCTATCTCTTTTGACTCCCTTGAAAAGGGCACCGAGATTGGTGCCCGCCAGATTCCCGTCACCCGTGCTGACCTAGTGGCCTACGCGGGCGCGTCCGGCGACTTCAACCCCATCCACTGGAACGAGCGCTTCGCAACCGCTGTGGGCCTGCCCGGCGTCATCGCCCACGGCATGTTCACCATGGGCGCTGCCGTGCAGCTGGTGACTGACTGGGTAGGCGACGCCGGTGCGATTGTGGACTACCAGACCCGCTTCTCCAAACCGGTTCCGGTGCCCGATGCTGATGGCGCGGAGTCCCCGGCTACCGGCGGCAATGTCATCTCGGTTGCCGGTAAGGTCGGCGCCCTGGACGCGGACGCCCGCACCGCTCGCATCGACCTGACTGTCACGGCCCCCGACAGCGCGGGCAAGGAGCAGAAGGTCCTGATGAAGGCCCAGGCCCTGGTTTCTTTCGGCTAAAACCGTAGACGGTAAAAGGTTGCCACCACTTCCGTTAGAAGTGACGGCAACCTTTTGCTGTTTTAGTCAGAGGCTCTTATGGTTTTGTTGCTCTCTGCCGTTCGCTCTTTCAAGCTGCTCAATGGTGAGCTTGTTCTTGTGGTGCTGGCTCCTCAAGGTTATGAAACCCATAACGGTAAGAAGGGGGACACCGATAATCCCAAACAGTAGGCTAATATAGCCTTCAATAACTCTCAGAAAACTGGACATTAAAAGATGGAAGTCCATGACGTTCTCCTTGGTGCTTATCCCTTCTCTGTCCAAGCAGTAGATTTGTGTACTTTAAGGTCATTCTTAACCCGGTGGCTACCGCCGTTATTTGCTTTATAGTCAGCATAGTAGGTGACGTGCGTATCAGAATATCGAACTAACCTAGTGTTGGATACGTTGCCGTTGTAGCTACCTGAGAAGGCACAGTCGGAAACTGATTGCGGTGATACCAATCTGCCTGGAGAAGCGGAAGGCAGTGTAACCTGGTTGCCGTCGAAGTAAGAAAAAACGGCGATGGAACCGTCGGGGTAGATTGAAAGTATTTTTCCGCTGGGGCAAGATGGGGGCTGTGAAGTTTATACGTAAAGGGTCAAATAGGCCGGGCGGCACTGGGCATTAAATCCATTCGCCCCTTCCTCTGCACACTAGTTTTCACACCCAGCCGAGGGCTTGACCGGGTTAGGCTTAGTGCCGAGTGGAGGCGCAATCATCGGGTGCGGTTGTGGTGGAATGGGTTATTGCTCACAGCAGGTGTTGGCGGGTTTTGCATACTGGTTTTCGGTGGTTGGGGGGCTTTTGAATAACCCTCCTTCTTCCTTTTCAATCCAAACATTCTGCCAATCGTACTTCTAGAATAGACCAGTACCAACCCGTTACTTTAGAGAAGGCAGCCCGCCCCGCTATGGCAGAAAACCCCCAGCTTTCCGACCGGCAGATTAAGACCTGGTACAGGGCTGTGCTGGGGCTTTTCTTTGCCAGCGGTTTGGTGGTTTCTGCCCTGCTGACCCGCCTGCCCGATGTGGCTAACGGGCTGGGGCTGAGCTCCGGGCCCATGGGCTTGTTGCTGCTAGGTATGACCATCGGCTCCTTCTGCGCCGTGAGCTTCTCAGGTGCCTTCGTTGCCCGTTTTGGCGCTATCCGCTGTATCGCGGCAGCCTACATCACCACCGTCACCGGCATGCTCCTGATTGGCCTGGGTGTGTACCTCGCCAGCGTTCCCGTGACCCTGCTCGGCCTCATGCTTCAGGGCCTGGGTAGCGCTGTCTCTAACGTGGCCTCCAATGTGCAGGGAGTAGCCAACGAGCGGGCACTGGGGCGCTACGTCACCCCCATCATGCACGGCTTTTTCTCAATCGGCACCGTAGCAGGTGCCGCTATCGGTACACTCGACACCCGCCTGGGCGTACCCTTTACTGTTCACATGGCCTACTTCGCGCTAGCGGTTGCTGCCCTCGTCTTCATCTCCCTCAAGTTCTGCCACAGCGAAAACTACGGCCAGGACGACACCCAGGCCATCGCCGCCGTCGGCTCCTACCGGGTGCGCGACGCCTGGCGCGACAAACACACCATCCTCATCGGCCTCTTCGTGCTGGGCATGGCGCTGGCCGAAGGCTCAGCCAACGACTGGGTCGCGCTCGCCCTCACCCACGACTACGGCACCAGCAATACCATCGGGTCGCTGGGCTACTTCACCTTTGTGGTGGCCATGATGGTGGGGCGTTTTGGCGGCACCGCCCTGCTCAACCGCTTTGGCCGGGTGCCGGTGCTCCGCACCACTTGCTCTCTCGCCATCATCGGCTTGGCCCTTTTCATCTTCGCCCCTACCGTGACCCTGGGCTTTATCGGCCTGCTGGTCTGGGGTCTGGGAGCCTCTCTCGGCTTCCCGACCGGCATGTCAGCTGCCTCGGACGACCCGCTCAAGGCCGCCGTCCGCGTCTCCGTTGTCTCAACTATCGGCTATGCAGCCTTCCTGGGCGGCCCGCCCCTGCTGGGTCTGCTGGGGGAGCACTTTGGAATCCGCAACGGCCTGCTAGCCGTTCTGGTTTTTGTGGTTGTGTCCCTACTGCTCACCAACCAGCCGGAACCCAAGAAGCCGGGCAGCACCGTCCACACCGAAAAGCTCTAAGGGCGTTAGCCACCAGGACGCCCGCGCCCAGCTCCCAGCGCCCAGCTCCCAGCGCCCGGTGAGCACGCTCGCAGGCGGCGCCCTGGCAGAGCCGGTAGAATGGGCACCGTGACTGACAAGCTTTTAAGTGAACTGACCACTGCCGCTGTGGGTGGCCCCGCCCGTCTCTTCGTTGAGGCCACCAGCGAGCAGGAGATTATTGATGCCGTAACCGCCGCCGACCGTGCAGGAGAAGACCTGCTTGTGGTGGGTGGGGGCTCCAACCTGCTGGTAGCCGATGAGGGCTTTGACGGGGCAGTGGTGCACATAGCTTCAACCGGTATTGAGGCCCTGAGCGACTACGCCTGCGGCGGCACCACCCTGCGCGTGCAGGCAGGACACACCTGGGACGACCTGGTGGCCTACGCTGTAGACCACGAGCTCTCCGGTATCGAGGCACTCTCCGGTATTCCCGGCACCGTGGGCGCCACCCCCGTACAGAACGTGGGGGCCTACGGCTCTGAGGTCGCCCACACCATCGCCTCGGTTCGCACCTGGGACCGCGAAACCGGCGGCTATAAGACCTTCGCTAACGCCGACTTGAAGTTCGCCTACCGCGACTCGATCCTCAAGCAGTCCACCGTCAACGGGTCTCCCCGCTATGTGGTGCTGACCGTAGACTTCCAGCTGCCGCACGACTCCCAGTCTGCCCCCGTCCGCTACGCTGAGCTGGCCCGCCAGCTGGGCGTTGAGGTGGGGAATCGCGCCGACTCCCGCCTGGTGCGCGAAACCGTGCTGCGCCTGCGCGCAGGTAAGGGCATGGTGCTGGACGCCGCTGACCGCGACACCTACTCCACCGGCTCCTTCTTCACCAACCCCATCGTGGGGCAGGATGTTGCGGCCCAGCTCCCCGATGACGCCCCCCGCTACCCGGCAACCACCCCCGCCGGTGAACCCCTGGACGGTATGGTCAAGCTCTCAGCCGCCTGGCTGATCCAGCACGCCGGGTTTGATAAGGGCTTTGGCCTTGAGGGCGAGGCAGCGGAGCTTGCCGGGGGCCGGGCTTCGCTCTCTACCAAGCACACCCTGGCTATCACTAACCGCGGTGGCGCCTCGACCGCCGATATCGCAGCTATCGCCCGCGCTGTGCGAGCAGGGGTTGAGGAAAGCTTCGGGGTGCGCCTGGTACCTGAGCCTGTGGTCGTTGGGTTTACTCTCTAACGCAGGAGCGTCATGAGCCTAGAGAAAGAAATTGAGAGCGGGCAGGGCGGACGCCTACACCGGCGTATGGAGCGCTTCCGTGCCTTTATGGGGCGGCACGCCGCCCTGCTCCTGCTCTACCGCCTGCTCATTATCGGGCTAGGTTTTTTGTGCATCGTCGCCGGTATTATCATGCTGGTGACGCCCGGCCCCGGCTGGCTTTTCATCTTCATGGGCATGAGCCTGTGGGGTACTGAATTCCACTGGGCTCACCGCCTGAACGTGTGGGCGAAAGCTAAGGTGCTGAATATCTGGCGGCAGTTAGAAGCTAAGCGGCATCGAGCTCACCGCCGTCGCACCGCCGCCCGCTGGGCCAGCCGTAGCAACCGCAGCCACTACTGTCCAACGGGCTGCCACTACAGGCAAATATCATAATATTTCGAACTGTTACCGATGCCAACATGCGACTTACTTCTGCGCCTAGCAGATGCCAAAGAGTACAGACCCCTCTGGTCGCATGGGATTCTAGAGGAAGTAGAACGCAACTTGCAGACAGCGTTCAGGCGAACGCCTGGGCAGGCTGAAAAGCGCGTGAGAAATATGCAAAAATATTTCCCAGATGCAGAACTTCGTGAGTATGAATCGCTGATACATTAGATGGGGAACGACCCTAAAGATCGCCATGTTTTAGCAGTGGCAGTTCGAGCCCGTGCTGACTTTATCGTTACTTTTAATCTGAAAGACTTCCCTGAAGAAGCTTTAGCTCCATTTGATGTGAGGGCTGTTCACCCAGATGATTTTCTCTGCGACAGGTTTGCGCTGAACCTTCAGAGAATCAAACAAATTGCTGAAGAAATTGTGCGAGACATGAGGAATCCAGAGGTAACTCACAGGGAGTACCTGATGGGGTTGAGAAAAATTGGGCTGGTGAGGTTTGCTGAGACTCTTGAGTCTAATGGGTTCTAGCTTTCGAACCCCAGCATATGGTCCAGAGTCTCGTGGATCTGCTGGTCTTCAAAGCCCAGTTTGCGCATGGCTGTAATGTACTTTTCGGTCAGAGTCTGCGCCTTGTGCGCGGTTGAGTCGAGGGCCGTAATAAAGGATCCTGCCCGGCCGTGCGTTTCAATAGCACCGGCGGCTTCCAGCTCCTTGTAGGCCTTAGCCACTGTATTTACTGCCAGTCCTGTTTCGGCAGCCAGCGCCCGCATAGGCGGTAGCCGGTCACCGGCAGCTAGGGCGCCGGAAGCCCTCGCCGCAATAATAGCCCGCCGTAGCTGGGAGTAGGGCGGGACGTCCGCCCCCTTATCAACCCTAAAATTTAAAGCACGGATGCCCCCGCACAGCTCCTCGTGGGAGTCGTGAATCGGGGGCATCTCGTTCTTGGTCATAGCACCAGTTTAAAGGGTGCCGGTCGCAATCTTCAGCATGCGGCGCACGGGTTCTGCGGCGCCCCATAGCAGCTGGTCACCCACGGTGAAAGCAGAGATGTACTGGGGGCCCATGTTGAGCTTGCGGATGCGGCCCACAGGGATATCCAGAGTGCCGGACGCCGCAACGGGGGTCAGACCCTCGACGGTGGCGTCCTTGGTGTTGGGGATAACCTTTGACCACTCGTTGTCCTCATCGATGATCTTCTCGATTTCTTCAACGGTTAGGTCTTCCTTGAGCTTCAGGGTCAGAGCCTGGGAGTGGGAGCGCATGGTTGCGATACGCACGCACAGGCCGTCAAGAACCACGCGGTCATCACCCTCAAGGCCCAGAATCTTGTTGGACTCAGCCTCGGCCTTCCACTCTTCGCGGGACTGGCCGTTGCCCAGGTCAGAGTCGATCCAGGGAATCAGTGAACCGGCCAAGGGAACACCGAACTGGGTTGTATCGAGGTCGCCGGAGCGCTGGAGTTCCAGCACCTTGCGGTCGATTTCAAGGATGGCGGACGCGGGGTCGTCCAGCTCGGTTGCTACGTAGCCGTTGATATCGCCGAACTGCTTGAGTACCTCGCGCATGTGGCGGGCGCCACCACCGGAGGCTGCCTGGTAGGTCATGGAGGTGCCCCACTCAACCAGCCCCTGCTTCCACAGGCCGCCCAAGCCCATGAGCAGGCAGGAGACGGTGCAGTTACCGCCGATGAAGTCCTTAACCCCTGACTCCAGGCCGCGGTCAATGACATCGCGGTTGATGGGATCAAGCACAATGACGGCGTCATCGTTCATGCGCAGGGTTGAGGCGGCGTCAATCCAGATACCGCTCCAGCCGCGCTCGCGCAGCTGGGTGTGTACTGCCTTGGTGTAGTCGCCACCCTGGGCGGTCACGATGACGGGCAGTTTGGCGAGCTCGTCGATATCGTGGGCGTCCTTGAGAGTGGACTCTTCGAGGGCGCCGCCGAAGGTGGGGGCTGCTGAACCGGCCTGGGAGGTGGAGAAGAAGACCGGGTTGATACCCTCGAAGTCACCTTCTTCGAGCATGCGCTTCATGAGCACGGAGCCGACCATGCCACGGTAACCAACAAAGCCTACGGAATCACCAGATGTAAAAGTCATGGTTTCAGTCTAGCTTTTACGGGCTCCCGGCGCAGGGTCTGGAACCGCATGGTGAGAGGGAGCTTCTCACCGGTGGCGGTTAGTGCGTAGCCCCGATCTGAGCGGACGGGCGCGCCATCAGCAACTAGCGCCCAGTCGGCACCCAGCTCAGGGGCATAGGTATCACCGGGAATCTCAGTCTCAAAGAGGGTGCGCTCCACCCGGGCTACCTGCCCACCCGCTACTCCGGGCAGGTCGGTACGGTGTAGGGCCTCGGCGTAGAGGGAGCCGCCGCCAATGACCCAGTAGGTGGGGGCGTCCGGAGCTAAACTCTGCGCCGCCCCCAAAGCCGCATCGAGAGAAGGCGCCCAGACGGCTCCGTCCTTTTCTTCAACCTGCGAGACAGAACGTGTAATCACAAGGTTGAGTCGCCCCGGCAGGGGGCGGAAACGGGGAGGGAAAGACTCCCAGGTTACCCGGCCCATAATGACCGGGGCACCCAGAGTCAAGGTCTTGAAATGGGCTAGATCCTCGGGCGCATACCAGGACATATCGCCGTCGCGGCCAATCACCCCGTTGCCTGCCTGCGCCCAGATAGCTGCTAGCTCGGGCAGGGTACCCGAGCTGCTTAGCTGGTCACCGTTCACGCTCAACTCCTCGGCCCTAGACCGCAATTGGGGCCTTGATGAGGGGGTGGTGGCGGTAATCTACCAGCTCAAAGTCCTCAAACTCGTAGTCAAAAATTGAGGGCTTCTTATTCTTAATGCGCAGGCGCGGGTAGGGGTAGGGTTCGCGTGAAAGCTGCTCGGTGACCTGCTCGTAGTGGTTGGAGTAGATGTGGCAGTCACCGCCGGTCCAGACGAACTTACCGGGCACCATACCCACCTCTTCAGCAATCAGCTGGGTCAGCAGGGCATAGGAGGCAATGTTAAAGGGCACGCCCAGGAACATGTCGGCAGACCGCTGGTAGAGCTGGCAGGAGAGCTCCTTCTGGCCGTCCTCCCGGGTCTTCACGTAGAACTGGAAGAGGGCATGGCAGGGCGGCAGAGCCATATCGTCAACCTCAGCCGGGTTCCAAGCAGAGACAATATGACGGCGGGAATCGGGGTTGTTCTTGAGCGAGTCAAGCACCTTGGCAATCTGGTCGATGGTCTGCCCGTCACCGGCCGGCCAGGAGCGCCACTGCACCCCGTAGACCGGGCCCAGTTCGCCGTCCTCGTCCGCCCACTCATCCCAGATAGTCACGCCGCGCTCCTGCAACCAGCGCACGTTGGACTCCCCGCGCAGGAACCAGAGAAGCTCAATAACCACCGACTTGAAGTGCACCTTCTTGGTGGTAATCAGCGGAAAGCTCTCAGATAAGTCAAAGCGCATTTGACGGCCGAAGACGCTCTTGGTGCCGGTGCCGGTGCGGTCAGCTTTCTCGTCGCCGGTCGCCATAATCTCGCGCAACAGGTCTTCGTAGGGGGTAGGAATAACAGTCATATCTTCTTTAGTCGTCAAAAGGCTTAATTTGTTCCAGCGACACCACGGTCTTGGGGTGGGCTACAGACACCTGCAAGACCCACATCTCCCCGGGCTTGAGGTAGGGGTCATACACGGGCAGGTGGGGGCGTAGTTGCTTATTCAGGTGCTCGCCCAGAACCTTAAGGACGGTAGGCAGCACCGGGCGGTGGGTGCAGAGCATGACCGACTTTTCCCGCTTCTCAAAGAGGGACTCGACCACCTTACGCGTGTGCTTGGGCGCCCGGGCATGGTGGGCTTCGGTTAGGGCTCGCTTCTCCTTGATGGAAATACCAGAGGCCTTCGAATAGGGGGAGACCGTCTGCATGCAGCGCACCCAGGGGGAGGAAATGATGCGTTCGGGCTGCCAGGCCTCCAGCAGGCGTCCTACCGCCAGGGCCTGGCGCTTGCCGGTAGCGGCAAGTGAGCGCTCGCCTTCGGCCCCGGCCCAGCTGGCGCGCGGTTTGGCCTTGGCGTGGCGGACGATAATCACGGGGCGGGTGCGCAGGTTCTGTGCGTGGGCTAGGGCCAGTAGGGTGTCGAGGGGCTCTTTGTCGGTGGCGTTGGTGAGCATGGTGCGGGCTTGTTTTGGGGTGACCCAGCGCAGCTCGTCCACTTCGCCCTCGTCGGCAACGGCTTTCTGCCCGGCGGGTGCTTCGGCTGCCCAGTAGTAGACCTCCTTGGGCTTGCCTTTGACCTCGTAGGCGGTCACCGCTAGAGGGGCGCCGAGGGTGACGTTGAGCCCGACCTCTTCGCGGATTTCCCGGACGGCGGTTTCGGGCAGGGTTTCGCCGGGGTCCTGCTTGCCCTTGGGCCAGGACCAGTCATCGTAGCGGGGTCGGTGAATGATGAGGACCTGCACCTGGTCGTGGTGCCAGCGCCAGATGATGGCGCCTGCTGCGTTGATAGCTGCCCGGTTGTGGGGGCCCCGGCTGAGCGAGAGCGCTCCGTCGTGGGTGTGGGCGGCGTAGAAGGTCTCGGTGTGCGGCATGTGGGAAGCTCCGTGGGTGTGGGCGGGCATTGAGAATGTCCTTGAGTTAACCGAATGTTAACCCAAGGACATTCTATGCCCCTTAGCTGTGAGCGGTGGGCAAGGCGCGGACGCCTGCGCCCGGCTTAGGCTCGCTTGTTGCGTTTCTGGTCGCGGCTAGCCAGGTAGTAGGCCTGCACATCGCGTAGGGGCGAGCCGTCTTCTGCCAGGTGGTGGCGTTTCCAGGTGCCGTCTGACCCCAGGTGCCAGTTGCTGGTTTTTTCTGAGAGGTAGTTGTCGAACATATCGAGCAGGTACTTGATGTGGGCTTTTGCCTTCACGTGCACCAGGGCTTCGACGCGGCGGTCGAGGTTGCGGTGCATCATGTCTGCTGAACCGATGTAGACCTTGGGGTTGCCGGCGTTTTCGAAGGTGAAGACGCGGGAGTGCTCGAGGAAGCGGCCCAGGACTGAGCGCACCTTGATGTTCTCGGAGAGACCGGGGACTCCGGGGCGCAGGGCACAGATACCGCGAACGACCACGTTGACCTCAACCCCTGCCTGGGAGGCGCGGTAGAGGGAGTCGATGATGGCCTCATCGACCATGGAGTTGCACTTGATCTGAATCTTGGCGGCATGGCCCGCGCGCTTGTGCTCGATTTCCTTGTTGATGTTGTCAATCAGGCCCGAACGCAGGGAGCGGGGGGCAACCAGCAGCTGCTTGTAGGTGGTCTTGGGGGCGTAGCCGGAAAGCTGGTTGAAGAGGCGGGAGACGTCCTCACCGATTTGCGGGTCGCAGGTGATGAGACCGAGATCCTCATAGAAGCGGGCAGTGGAGGGATGGTAGTTACCGGTGCCGATGTGGCAGTAGCGGCGTAGCCCGTCCGCCTCTTTACGTACGACCAGGGAGAGCTTGCAGTGGGTCTTGAGGCCCACGATGCCGTAGACCACGTGCACGCCCGCGCGTTCCAGCTTGCGGGCCCAGTTGATGTTGGCCTCTTCGTCGAATCGGGCCTTAATCTCAACCAGAGCTAGCACCTGCTTGCCGGCTTCGGCTGCCTCAATGAGGGCGTCTACGATGGGGGAATCGCCGGAGGTGCGGTAGAGGGTCTGCTTAATGGCGAGGACGGCGGGGTCGGCCGCAGCCTGCTCCAGGAAGGCCTGCACACTGGTGGCGAAGGAGTCGTAGGGGTGGTGCAGCAGGACGTCGTGGTCGCGGGTTGCGGTAAAGACGTCGGCTGCCTTGGAGGTTTCGTTGGCGTTGAGCCAGCGGGAGGTGTGGGCGATGTGCTTGGGGTAGTGCAGGGCCGGGCGGTTGGTCTTGGCGATATCGGACAGGCCGCGCAAATCGAGGGGAGCGGGGAGCTTGTACACCTCGTGCTCGTCGATACGCAGCTCTGAAACGAGCAAATCAAGGATGGTGGGGTTGATGGTGTCTTCAACCTCCAGACGCACCGGGGGGCCGAAACGGCGGCGCAGCAGCTCGGTTTCTAGGGCCTTGAGCAGGTTCTCGGCGTCGTCTTCTTCAACTTCGAGATCTTCGTTGCGGGTGACGCGGAAGGCATGGTGCTCCACGACCTCCATGCCAGGAAAGAGCATGTCGAGGTGCTCGGCGATAATGACCTCAAGGGGGATGAAGCGGACTTCGCCCGAGGAGGATTTGACCGAGCGGGCACCGTTAACGGCCACCATTCGCTCGATGGCTTCGGGCACCTTGAGGCGGGCGAAGAGCTCCTTGCCGGTCTGGGGGTTGCGGACGATGACGGCCAGGTTGAGCGACAGTCCAGAAATGTAGGGGAAGGGGTGGGCCGGGTCAACAGCCAGGGGAGTCAGCACAGGGAAGAGCTCGGCGCGGAAGAAACGGGAGAGGCGCTCCTGCTCAGCGGAGGAGAGGTCTGCCCAACCGATGATACGGATGTTTTCCTTCTCCAACTCGGGGTAGACCTGCTCGTGGAAGACGCGGTACTGGCGCTCCTGCAGGGCATGGGCGGCCTCGGAGATTTCTTCCATCTGTTCTTCGGGGGAGAGCCCGGCTGCTGAGGGCACGGCGATGCCGGTGGCGATACGGCGCTTGAGGCCGGCTACGCGCACCATGAAGAACTCGTCCAGGTTGCTGGTGACGATGGAGAGGAAGTTCAGGCGCTCTAGCAGGTAGAGGTTGGGGTCTTCGGCCAGTTCGAGCACGCGGGTGTTGAACTCAAGCCAGCTGATTTCGCGGTCGAGGAAGCGGTCGCTGCCGAAGTCGCCTTCGAGGTTGGGCTGCTTAATTTTTTCGCCCACGTCGATGCGGTCTACGCGGGTTTCGGCGCGTTCGAGCTTGTTAATATCGCCGTTGATATGGGGGTGGGCCGGGGTTTCTGCCGGTGTGGTGGTCATGGTCTGCCTTTCAGTGCGAGGGGCGGTGGTAAAGATTAGGGGTGGGCAGGTGCGTACTGTCGGTCGATGGTGAGGGAGGTAAAGCCGAGAGAGCGGTAGAGGGCTACAGCGGCGGTATTGTCGGCATCAACGTAGAGGACGATGCGGTCAAGGGGCGTGCCGGACTCGTCGGTAGCATCGGCTAGATAGGCCATACCGGCTAGGGCCAGAGCCTTACCCAGCCCCTTACCCTGCCAGGTGGGCGCGATGCCCACCGCATAGACTTCCCCTTCGGGGCGCTCGCCCTGGCCGGTAGGAATCTTGGTCCAGTGGAAGCCTACCAGCTGCCCGTCCTGTTCTACCGCCAGGAAGAACCCTTCTGCGCGGAACCAGTCAGCGTCGGTGCGGGCCGCAAGGTCATCGAGGGTTAGCCGCCCCTGCTCGGGGTGGTGGGCAAAGGCCTGCGCATTGACCTGCACCCAGGCCTCAGCCTGGTCGGGGGTATAGGTGGTCAGCGCTAGGTCAGCGGGGAGGGGGCGGGCCTGGGCAGCGGCGCGGACGCTCGCCCGCGCCCCATCGGTCAGGGGCAGACTCAGCTTGTAGAGTTCGCGAGTAGGGCGCCAGCCCAGCTTACCGGCCAGGTGGGTTGCCGCCTGCAGGGCAGGGTTAGACGTATCAGAACCACCGTGCACCCAGGCCCGAAACGGCTCATCACCGGCAGCCTCAACCGCCGCGCCTATCAGGGCCGAACCAAGACCCTGGCCACGGGCATCGGGGGCAACAGCGGCCTCCAGCACCCAGAGCTCGCCCTCCCTCACCAGGACCGTAAAACCTAGGGGCGCACCAGCCTGCCGGGCCTTAAAAAGCCGCCCACCGGCGTCCGCCCCCGCAGCTGCCTTGCGCAGCTCAACAAAGGTTTGCTCAGAAAAGGGGGAGGCGCCGTCCTGCCGCCGGGCCAGCTCAGTCAACCGCTCAAAATCAGCTAGCACAGCACCCGAAACTTTGGGTGAAACAATTTCATAGACCACACGCGCCTCCTACACACATCGCAGCTCCTCTAAGCCTACCTAGAATCCGACCGCGCCGAGTTAAAGCTATACCCCACGTTGCGAACCGTCGTAATCAACTGCTCATGGTCAGGGCCCAACTTGGACCTCAGTCGGCGAATATGTACATCAACCGTGCGCGTACCACCGTAGTAGTCATAACCCCACACCTCAGAGAGAAGCTGGGCACGCGTAAAAACCCGCCCGGGGTGCTGCACCAAAAACTTCAGCAACTCAAACTCTTTATAGGTCAGGTTCAGAGGCGATCCCTGCAAACGAGCCGAATACGAGGCCTCATCGACCGTGATACCACCGGCCCGAATCACCGTGCTCTCAGGCTCAGGCTCCTCAGCCACATGCGCCGTCAGCAACCTCAAACGGGCCTCAAGCTCAGCCGGACCCACCGACTCAAGCACGATATCGTCCACCATCCAGTGCGACGCAACAGCAGCCATACCGCCCTCGGTAAGCACCATGAACAGCGGCGTAGTAAAACCGGCCCCCTTCAAGAGCTGGGCACAGTTACGGGCCGCCACCAACTGCTCACGGGCATCCACCAAGACCACATCGGGCCCAGCAGCCTGCACCATGGACGGCGCAGCGCCCAGAGGAAGAACAGATATCTGATGAGCCAACAACCCCAGCGACTGAGTGACATCGGCGCCATCGGTCGCAGAATCACTCAATACGACAATATGCAGCACGCTCATACACTCCCTAGAACAGGTCAACTCAAGCACCAGTATAAAACGCAGGCCACAGACGTTGATAAACAGGTTCGTAATACGGGAAGATAAGAAGAATGCCGGAACCCACACCACCGGCCCACCACACAGCGAGATGAAACCCCAGAGTGACGACTAAAGACCCCACCCACACCCGAGCTATCCGCACCTTCGTCCCCGAGCTCACCAAGCTCCGCCGGGCCAGGCAGAAAACCGTCTACGAAGGGCCCATCGGGCGCATCGGCGCAACCCCCCGATCTCGCTACACACTGGTGGCGCTCTCAGCCCTCGTCACCCTCATAGCCCTGGTCATCACCGCGGCTACCTCACCCGACCTCGCAGCACTCACCGGGCTGGGCGCCGTCCTTCTCATCGCTGGCGGCTGGCCCGCAGCCACCGGCATCGCCGAACTGCGCGGACGTCGCCGCATCACCTCCCACTCCGTCATCGTGCTGGTATCGGGCGTAGCTTCCCTGCTCTACTCCTGGCTCAACACCGGCGACTCACCTCTGGCCTTCCTACCCGCCATCGCCGCGGTGGGCGTGGTCGCAAGCTTCATGGCAGAACTTGCCCGTGGCGAAGGCGCAGTGGGGCGCCTGGAGTCGGTCATCAGCTGCGTCTCAGGTGTGCTGGCCTCGGTATCGGTGGCAGGCTGGGTGGGTCTAGCCATCCTGGCCAGGGATGTTGAAACCGCCTACCCCGTCATCACCATCGGCCTGGCCGTTGGCCTGCTGCTGGGTCTTATCGGCATCCGGGTTGTTTCGGCAGGCCCCAAGGAAGGGCCCCGCCGCGGTGCCGTCACCCTGGGCGTAACACCTGTAGCATTTATCGGCGTCATCGCCTATGTGTGTGCGACTTTCCTCACTCGCGTGGTAGGGTAGCGGTATGAGTATTCTTGCACTTGAAATTTTCTTCCTTGTCCTTCTGGGCCTGGCAGGTCTGGCTATCTTCACCTGCATCGGTTTCGTACTCACCGGCCTCTTCCGCGGCCAGAAGTAAGCAACCCACAGGCTTATCAGCACCGGCCCCGCGCACTGTTGCGCGAGGGCCGGTTTTCTTTATGCCCTAAAGCTTGACCAACAGGGGAGTAGGGGAAAGCGGGCGGCAGGGGCGCCCCTCTGACGACTAACCTTCTTGCTGATTCGCTGGTGCGAATGAGCAATTCATGCCAGCCCCAGCCAGTCGTCTGTCGGGACGCCCTGCCGCCCGCACATCTCCCGCACTACACTGGTGTGTATGGCTATTGAAATTCCCACCAACCTTACCCCCGAACTCGTGCCCTTCTCCTGGCTGCTGGGCGCCTGGGAGGGTACCGGCTCCCTCTGGTACGAGGGCTCAGAATCAACCCCTTTCGGGCAGATTATTACCTTCAGCCAGGACGGCCTGCCCTTTATCGAATACCGCGCCGAGAGCTTCCTGCTCGATGACCAGGGCCAGAAGCTACGCACCATCACCGTTGAGACCGGCTTCTGGCAGATTGACCGCCCCCAGATGGACGGCGACGTCGGGCCCGGCCTGGTGCCTGCAGATGTGGTTCCCGTGCACCAGGACGCCGAGTCCGTTGAGTCCCTGCGCAACGAGGACGGCGGCTTCAACCTGCTGGCTACCATCGCCCACCCCGGCGGCCTGACCGAAAACTACGTGGGCATGATTAAGGGCCCGGTGGTGCGTATGCAGACCGGCAACATGCTCAAGGACGACATCACCAAGGACTATGCCGGTTCTGTACGCCTCTGGGGCCTGGTCAACGGCAACCTGATGTGGGACTGGGAAACCGCTAACCCCGAAACCCGCAAGCTTGAGAAGCACGCCTCGGCTGAGCTGCGTAAGACCTCGTCCATGACCGGTGAAGACCTGGGTGCCACCATGTTCGGCGGCGAAAACCTTGCAGGTGACCAGTAGTGACTGCCTACCGTAGCCCCCTGCTGTCTCGCCCGGGTGCTTTTGCGGCGTCCGGGGCGGACGCCGGGGTCGCTGCCCATTACGGCGACCCGGTTGCTGAGCAGCGGGCCCTGGCCCGCCGTACCCGGCTTACCCTGGTTGACCACTCCAACCTGGGCGTGGTGACGGTTGCGGGTGAGGACCGCCTGAGCTGGCTGACCACCCTCTCAAGTCAGATCTTAGCCGGGCTGGGGGAGGGGGACTCTACCGAGCTTCTGCTGCTGACCCCGCAGGGCCGCATCGAGTTCTCCGCTTTTGCTGTTGAGAAGGACGGCTCGGTCTGGCTGATCACCGAACGGGACCAGGCCGCGCCCCTGGCCGAGTATCTGAACCGCATGAAGTTCATGCTGCGCGTTGAGATTACCGACCGCACCGAAACCTACGCGGTGCTGGGTTCCACCCTTGACCCGCGCGAGGTCGATGGGGCGGACGCCGTGTTGGCAGGCGGCATCGTCTGGACTGACCCCTGGGGCGCTGGTATCGCCCCCGGGGGCTACACCTACGCGTCCGCTGGGGAAGGGGAGCACCCGGCGTCCGCCTACCGCCGCTACTTGACCATCGTGCCCGCCCACCGTCTGCTGGATACAATCGAGGGGGCTCAGCTGGCCGGGGTTTGGGCTGCTGAGGCCCTGCGCATTGAGGCCTGGCGGCCGCGCGTGGGCGTGGACTCCGATGAGAAGACCATCCCCCACGAGCTCGACCTGCTCCGCACCGCCGTGCACCTGGAGAAGGGTTGCTACAAGGGCCAGGAGACCGTGGCCCGCGTGCATAACCTGGGGCACCCGCCCCGCCGCCTGACCTTCCTCGACCTGGACGGTTCCGAGCACACCCTGCTCGCTGCCGGTTCTGCCGTGATGAACGGTGAGAAGAAGGTGGGCACCGTAACCTCGGTGGCCCTGCACCATGAGGCTGGGCCTATCGCCCTGGCCGTCCTGAAGCGATCGGTTGACCCCGCCGCCACCCTGCACGTGGTGGACGGGGGAGATACGGACGCCGACGGCAACCCCGCAGCCAGCCAGTACGCTGCCGCCCAGACCGTGATTGTCGCTCCGGACGCCGGCCAGGTGGCAGGACGCCGGAACATGGGGGACTTTCTGCGCTAGGGTTCTCTGAGCTCGCACCACGGTAGACACAGCACAGACACGGTAAAGCAAGCGCCGATAAAAACGACTGCCTCCCCAAGAATTCTTGGGGAGGCAGTCGTTTCTAGTGTGAGGCGTGTGGCCTAGCGGCCGAAGAGAACCTTAGCCTCTTCGTAGCGGTGGACCGGAACGGTTTTCAGGCCGTTGAGGGCCTCAGCGAAGTCAACGCGCTTAATCTCGGTGCCCTGCATGGCAACCATCTTGCCCCACTCCTTGTCGTGAATCATATCGACAACCTGGATGCCCAGGCGGGTTGAGAGCACACGGTCAAAGCCGGTGGGGGCGCCACCGCGCTGGATATGACCCAGGGTGGTGTTACGGGTTTCAATGCCGGTGATGCGCTCAATCTCCTGCGCAACCCAGTCGCCAATACCGCCCAGGCGGGGGCGGCCGTCCTTCTCCTGGCCCTTACCAGCCATCACATCGTCGAAGCCCTCGGGGATGAAGCCCTCAGCAACAACGATCAGGGGGGAGCGGCCGCGGTCGTGAACTTCCTTGACCCAGCCAGAAACCTCTTCCATCGAGACTTTGACCTCGGGAATCAGAATAGCGTGAGCGCCACCGGACATGCCGGAGTGCAGGGCAATCCAACCAACGTGACGGCCCATAACCTCAGCGACCATGGCGCGGTGGTGGGACTCGCCGGTGGTGCGCAGGCGGTCCAGAGCGTCGGTTGCGATAGAAACTGCGGTGTCGAAACCGAAGGTGTAGTCGGTTGCCTGCAGGTCGTTATCGATAGTCTTGGGCACACCAACCACGGGCAGGCCCGCGTCCGCCAGGCGCTTAGCGCCAGCCAGAGTACCCTCGCCACCGATAGCGACAATAGCGTCGATACCGTTGCGCTCCATCATGATCTCGATGTTCTCGGGGCCACCCTTAGGGCCATCGAAGGGGTTAGTACGGGAAGTACCCAGAATGGTGCCACCGGTACGAGCCAGACCACGAACCTTGGTACGGGGCAGATCTATGAAGTCGCCTTCAACAACACCGCGCCAACCGTCGCGGAAGCCAACGAACTCGTCACCGTAGGTCTTGACGCCATTAAGCACAGCGCCACGGATAACAGCGTTCAGGCCGGGGCAGTCGCCGCCGGAGGTGAGTAGACCGATCTTCATGGAGAAACTCCTTGTGTTATTCCTGGTGGGGAATGATGGTGGTGACCCTGTTGGGTTTTTGCCCGTTTAGGCAGTCCAAAGTGTGGGTCTTTGTTGGTTTCTATTGTAGTAAAGAGGGGTTGTGTTGGGTAGCTGTGGGATAGGTTGCGTTGTATGTTTTCAACCTCGCCGTTAGAGTCAGTGATGACTTTAATGTCGGGTGAGGTAGTAGGTTCGGACGCTCCGGATATTACAGATAGCGCGGCATATGAACCTTCGCAAGCGACCCTCTCGCAGCTTCGCTTCGCTCAGATGCGATTCACGCCAGCCGCCGAGCCAGCTTGCTTTCGGTTCATATGCCGCGCTTACTTGGTACCTCCATGGGGTACGCAGGACGCCCCTGGCGCCGACTGGCTGGGGCTGGCATGAATTGCTTGTGAGCGCCAGCGAACCAGCAAGAAGGTTAGTCGGCAAAGGGGCGTCCTACGTACCCGAATCAGGCAAATCACTGCGCGGTTGCCAGCAGCTTCTGCATGCGGGCTAGGCCTTCGGCGAGGTCTTCATCTCCCAGGGCGTAGGACAGGCGCAGGTAGCCGGAGGGGCCAAAAGCCTCACCGGGTACAACCGCTACTTCGGCCTCTTCCAGGATGATTTCGGCAAGCTCGGCAGAGGTCTGCGGGGTCTTGCCCGCAATGGTCTTGCCCAGCAGGCCGGTGACGTCTGCGTAGGCGTAGAAGGCGCCCTTGGGGGTGGGGCAGTGGACTCCCTCGATAGCGTTAAGCCCCTCAACGATGGTCTTGCGGCGGCGGTCGAAAGCCTTGTGCATCTCGTTGACAGCGTCCAGGGAGCCTGAGACAGCTTCAAGTGCCGCCAGCTGAGCAATGTTGTTGACGTTAGAAGTCATGTGTGACTGCAGGTTGGTTGCCGCCTTGGTGATGTCGGCGGGGGCAATCATCCAGCCCACGCGCCAGCCGGTCATGGCGTAGGTCTTTGCAACACCGTTGAGAATGACGGTGTTCTCAGCCAGGGCGGGCACAGCCTTGATGATGGAAGTGAAGGGTACGCCGTCGTAGGTGAGGTGCTCGTAGATTTCGTCGGTGAGCACGATGATGCCCTTCTCCAGCGCCCATTCGCCAATGGCCTTGGTCTCTTCGGGGGTGTAGACCGCGCCGGTGGGGTTAGAGGGGGATACGAAAATCAGGGCCTTGGTGGCGGGGGTGTAGGCTGCCTCCAGCATGTCGGGGGTGACCTTGTATTCCTTGTCGGCTCCCGCGAAGACTTCGATGGGGTTGCCGCCAGCCAGGTGGATAGCCTCGGGGTAGGTGGTCCAGTAGGGGGCGGGCAGGAGCACGTCGTCGCCCTCGTCAATCACGGTGGCAAAGGCCTGGTAGACGGCCTGCTTGCCGCCGTTGGTCACGATGACCTGGGAGGCGTCGATATCGATGCCGGAGTCACGCTTGGTCTTCTCAACGATTGCCTGCTTGAGGGCGGGCAGGCCCGCAGCCTGGGTGTAGCGGAAGTTGGCGGGGTCCTCAAGAGCCTTGCGGGCGGCGTCCACAATGTAGTCGGGGGTGGGGAAGTCAGGCTCGCCCGCACCAAAGCCGATCACTGGGCGTCCTTGCGCCTTGAGGGCCTTAGCTTTAGCGTCAACGACGAGGGTGGACGAGGGGGCGATAGCGCCAATGCGGCGTGATACGCGGGCAGTCATGGGGGAGGTTCTCGCTTCCGTCCTATGGGCAGGACCGTTGGGTTATGGCAAAAAGGGTGCGGACGCCAGCGCGGCGGCTGGCACCTACCCCTTAAATCATAGGGTGGGCGGGAGCCTGGAGAGGGACTGGCGCGCATCAAATTGCCAAAGCAAAAAATATGTTCTACAGTAGATAACGTTGTTCGCAACCGAACAGCTTTAGGTTTGTACCCGCAAGGGTTTCAAGCCTCCTTGAAGGGGTAACCTTCAAAGGGCGGTGGCTCAATTGGTAGAGCAGCGGTCTCCAAAACCGCAGGTTGCAGGTTCGAGTCCTGTCCGCCCTGCTTCAAGCCTCACAGGTTTATTTGTCAATCGAACAGTTCATGTTCATGATGAGTCTAGAAAGGGGCGGGCCTACCATGGCTAAATCAATCGCCGCCAGGACCGCCGATTCTGAAGAACCAGGCGCAGAGAAGAAGCTGGGCTTTTTCGGCCGTATTTTCCAGTTCTTACGCGAAGTTATCGCAGAACTCAAAAAAGTCACCACCCCCACCGGTAAAGAACTGGTGCAGTACGTGATTATTGTTCTTTTCTTCGTTACTTTTATGATGCTCTTCATCTCGGGCCTTGATTACGTTTTCGGTCAGGGAGCCTTCTGGATTTTTGGTAACGGTATCAGCTAGAAGCACGAAGCTAGGCCGATGGCGGCCTAACCCGTAGAATCTTTTGTGTATGTAGGGCGTGCGCGCCTTCAAGTAAACCCCAATGACGAAAGCAGGAAAGCGTGTCCGAGCAGGAAGTTGCACCTGAAACCGAAGAGGTCGTAGAACCTGCAGAGCAGGCAACCGAAGAAGGCCACGAGGCTGTTGAAGTAGCAGCCGCTGAGGTCGTCGAAGAAGTCACCGAAGCTGAAGAAGCTGGCGAGCCCGCCGTTGACCCGCTCGAAGAGTTCAAGGCTAAGCTGCGCCGCCAGGAAGGTGAATGGTTCGTCATTCACACCTACGCCGGCTACGAGAACAAGGTCAAGGCTAACCTCGAATCCCGTGCCCAGACCATGAACGCTGAAGATGACATCTTCGAGGTTCAGGTCCCCATGGAAGAGGTCATGGAAGTCAAGAACACCACCAAGAAGCTGGTTCGCCGTGTGCGCGTCCCCGGCTACGCTCTGGTGCGTATGAACCTGACCGACGAGAGCTGGGGCGTTGTGCGCCACACCCCCGGTGTAACCGGCTTCGTTGGGCAGGACGCCTACAACCCGGTTCCCCTGCGCCTCGATGAAGTTGTCGACATGCTGGCTCCCGTCTTTGAAGCTGAGCAGGCAGAAGCAGGTGCCGCCCCCAAGGCTGCTCCCGCTGTTGAAACCGGCTTTGAGATTGGCGAGGCTGTCACCGTTAAGGAAGGCCCCTTCGAGGGCATGCCCGCAACCATCTCAGAGATCAATGCCGCAGCCTCATCAATGGTTGTGCTGATTTCTGTCTTCGAACGCGAGACCCCCGTGACCCTGAACTTCTCACAGGTTACCAAGATGTAAAACCAGCTTGTCTGGTCAAGGACCGCCCCGCTTGATGTGGGGCGGCCCTTTTGTTTTGTTCAAAAGTGGGGGAGTCTATCGTGAGGGTGTTTGCACAATCGGCCTAACCCCGCACCTGCCCGCCTGTGAGCAAACACCCAGGGGTAGGCGTCCGCCCCGCAATAGCTTTAAAGCTCAGACCGTACTAAGATAGAAGACTGTATGTGCGCACCCACGCCGGTGCGCCCCTACACGGTGCTACCGCCGCCATGGCAGCACCACCGCCCGGTGCATACTCCTGTGCGCCGGTCCACCAGCTAAGAAAAGGACCAAACACAAATGGCTCCCAAGAAGAAGGTCGCAGGCCTCATCAAGCTGCAGATCCAGGCAGGCGCCGCTAACCCCGCGCCCCCCGTTGGCCCCGCACTCGGTGCACACGGCGTCAACATCATGGAATTCTGCAAGGCCTACAACGCAGCCACCGAATCCCAGCGTGGCAACATCATTCCCGTAGAAATCACCGTCTACGAGGACCGCTCCTTCACCTTCATCACCAAGACCCCTCCTGCAGCGCAGCTCATCAAGAAGGCCGCTGGCGTTGCTAAGGGCTCCGGCGTACCCCACACCCAGAAGGTCGGCTCACTGACCCTGGACCAGGTCAAGGAAATCGCCCAGACCAAGATGGAAGACCTGAACGCTAACGACATCGACGCCGCAGCGAAGATTATCGCAGGCACCGCCCGCTCCATGGGCATCACCGTCGAAGGCTAAAACCCTTTCACCCCGCCCACCGCGGGGAACCGAGGTTCACACCTCACCCAAAGACAATTGTTAGAGTCTCCCACTCGGGAGGCATGTGGCAGAGTCGAGCGCGGCTCACCAAAGACCACACCTGCAAAGGAGAAAAGCAGATGGCAAAGCGCAGCAAGGCGTACCAGGCAGCTGTAGCCAAGATCGAAGCGGACAAGCTCTACGCACCCGCCGAGGCTATTGCAGTAGCAAAGGACATCGCGGCAGACAAGCCCAACTCAACCGTTGAAGTCGCACTGCGACTCGGCGTTGACCCCCGTAAGGCAGACCAGATGGTACGCGGTACCGTTAACCTGCCCAACGGCACCGGTAAGACCGCCCGCGTTGTAGTTATCGCAGCCGGTGAAAAGGCTGAAGTAGCAGAAGCAGCTGGCGCTGACTTCGTTGGCTCAGACGACCTGATCGCAAAGATCGCTGGCGGCTGGACCGACTTCGACGCAGCAGTTGCAACCCCCGACATGATGGGCAAGGTTGGTCGTCTGGGTAAGGTTCTGGGTCCCCGTAACCTCATGCCCAACCCCAAGACCGGCACCGTTACCATGGACGTTGCTAAGGCAGTTGCAGATATCAAGGGCGGTAAGATCGACTTCCGCGTTGACCGCAACTCAAACCTGCACTTCATCATCGGTAAGGCTTCCTTCACCGCTGAGCAGCTGACTGAGAACTTCGAAGCAGCTCTCGAAGAGGTTAACCGCCTCAAGCCCTCATCAGCTAAGGGCCGCTACATCTCAAAGGCAACCATCGCCACCACCTTCGGTCCTGGCGTTCCCGTTGACCCCTCAACCGTAGCCTAAGTTTCTTAGACCCTAACGGTTATTCAAGGCAGGCTCCCCGCGCATATGTGCGGGGGCCTGCCTTTTTGTTGTGGCGGGGAGGCGGGGCGCGGGCGAAGCCAGGGCAGGGTGCGCGGACGCCCGGGCCTAGATTTTTCAGGCCCAGCCGACTACTCTTGTGGTCAAGAGCACACCCCTTTCAGTGATGAATGGAGGCCCCGCCCCGTGTACCGTGTTGCTTACTTCCCTTACCCGCGTCTGTCCGATCTGCCTGCCTATCGCACGGAAAACTCGCTCTACCCCGGCCTTCTTGCCCTGCAAGAACCGGTGAGCCAAACCGTCTTTCTCTACCGCCTCGAAACCCTGTATGAGGGGGACTTTCCCACCGACTACACCATCTATAACTACGCCGGTGGCCCCTTCGAGAGCGAAATGCGCATCAATATCTCTGCCCTGTACTCTGCAGAAGAACGCGGGGACGGCGAGCCGATGTATCAGTTTGAAGCCCACTCCCGCTTCGAAGACCGCGCTGGAAAGCTTATCTCGCAGGGGCTACTGACCTGCACCGGAGAAATCCGCTGGGACGAACAAGACCCTGGCCACTGGCTACACCCGCAGGTGAAAGCCCTGATGGAGTACCTAGCTCAGGCCCCGGCCAAAGCCCCTGAGACCATCGAAGAAGGACAGGTTATCACCTGGGACCTGTCGCAGCTTCTGAGCGAAGAGCTGACCATCAACGAACATAACTTCGAGCGCCACTTGCCCCACTGGTTCGCAGTCGAGCACAGCGAAGATTGCACCTGGTACACAGAGCAGGTCGCACAGCAAACCGACGACGAGGAACCCCTGCCACTCCTTAACCGTCTAGTACAGGTCGTCCACCCCGATACGGTAAGCGACAGGCCAGCCCACTCGGGGGAGCTTGCCCCTAGTATTGGCTATACAGCGAAGATTTATAGAGGGGGCGGCGTCCTCAAATGGGGCCGAGACTTGGCACCCACGGTGTGGGGTTGTGAAGCTGAGGCGGGGCTGCTCCCCGGGCTGAGCGGTGAGAACCTGCCCGGTGCTATTCGAGACCTGGTGGAACAAGGGGAGATTATCTACCCCGATGACCGTATTGAGCAGGCAGGAGGCTAACTGCTTCCCTAACGAGCGTGCGCCTTATCGTCGAGCGTGCCGCAGACAGATGCACGCTCAGCGATAAGGCGAATCAGGGTTGCGCTGTGGTGGGAAGGCTGCGGTCAGGGCTTACCGTGCCGCCGTCGGGCATAATAGAGGTCATGACCAGCCTCGCCCTTACCATCACCGGCCTGACCAAGCGGTTTGGTGCGTCCGCCGTGCTTGGCGGCATTGACCTGACCGTGCCCGGTGGTAGCCTACTTTCCCTGGTGGGGGAGTCGGGGTCGGGCAAGTCCACCCTGCTGCGCATTATTGCCGGGCTGGAACAGGCGGACGCCGGTCGTGTGCTTTTCGGCCACCGGCCGGTGGGCGTCGGGGGAGGCACCCGCTTCAGGGGCTTGGCCAAGACCCGGCAGGCAGGGGCCGTGCCGGTGGGGTTCGTCTTTCAAAAGCCCGTGCTCTACCCCCACCTGAGCTTGGAAGAAAACATCCTCTTCGCCCAGCGCCTGCGCGCCCAGGAGCGGCTGGATCGCGACCACTACCTTTCCCTCGTCGATACCCTGGGGCTGGGGGAACACCTACATAAGAAACCGGATCAACTATCGGGTGGCCAGGCCCAGCGCGCCGGTATCGCCCGGGCCCTGGTGCGTAAACCCACGCTGGCTCTCTTCGACGAGCCACTCTCCAGTGTGGATGAGCACCTGAGCGAAGCTATCCGCGCAGACCTGCTCACTCTGCACCGCCAGCTGGGATTCACGGGTATCTACGTCACCCACACCCCCGACGAAGCCCTCGCTATGGGGCAGCAGCTTGCTGTGCTAGAGGGCGGACGCCTAGCCCAGGTCGCTGCCCCGGGGCAGGTACTGGCCGCCCCGGCGTCCGCGCAGGTCGCCCGCCTGTTGCACCCGCTCTACAACGAGCTAGAGGTAGAACGGGGCGGGCAAGTAGTGCCAGCCGGTATCTCTGCCCACGGCTTTGAGAGGGCGGACGCTGCTAGCCCGGGGGCTCTGCCGGTGCGGGTGCTGGGCGTGCTCGCTCATACGGCAGGGAGCCGTTTTAGCCTTGAAACCACACGGGCGGTAGAGCTGTCGCACCCGGAAGGTGCCGTGACTATTTCTGCCGGTAGCCCGCTCACCGCCGTGCTACCAGCAGTTCCCCACGATGAAGGGCAGTGGTTGTCTCTGGCTCTTCGCGAAGGCGCTTTGCACTGTTTCTCAGGGGAGAGCTAGTTTGTACCATGCACTGACCAAAAAACCTGCCTCATCTGGTTCGCATACGGTACAAAGGTGGATAGAAGCGGTGGTTTTAAGTGATTAAGCACCCTTAATCCCGGTTTTAACTTGCCAGGGCCCCGCAAGCCGTGGTTAGATGAAGTAACCAAAGACCGCCGGTCTGTGCCTTTTACAGGTGCGATAAGGGCTAACCAGCCCACCTGCGTAGGTGCCGATAACAGAATACAAACCAGTTTTTGCTGGGCTTGTATTATGCCTCGATGCCTGCGCGTCGGGGCATTTTTTTGTTGGCCTGGCGGGATAAGAACTGGAAGGAACACCATGGCAACACAGGATAAGATTGCTGCCGTCTCTGAGATCAAGGAACTCCTTGAATCCTCAAACGGCGTAATTCTCACCGAGTACCGTGGTCTCACCGTTGCACAGATGAAGGAACTTCGTCGTGCACTGGGTGCTGAGACCGAGTACGCCGTGGTAAAGAACACTCTGACCGCTATCGCGGCTAAGGAAGCTGGCATCGACGCATTCGATGGTCAGCTCCACGGCCCCAGCGCAATCGCATTCATCAAGGGCGACTTCATTGATGCTGCGAAGGGTCTGCGTGACTTTGCCAAGGCTAACCCCCAGCTAATCGTTAAGAGCGGTTACTTCGAGGGCGAAGCTCTCGACGAAGCTGGCATCAACAAGTTTGCAAGCCTCGAATCACGCGAGGTACTTCTTGCAAAGGTCGCAGGCGGCGCAAAGGGCGCAATCGCAAAGGTTGCTCGCACCGTTGACGCTCTGCGTATCAAGCTCGAAGAGCAGGAAGGCGTAGCACCCGAGGCCGAGTAATCGCCTCGTCTCTGCCCACCGCACAGACTTCGGCCCACTCGCCTGGGCCACCCCACAATTTTCAAGCTCGCAGGCTGAAATACTGAGGCTTGCAACTGAATCAAAGAAGGAGCCAATCTCATGGCTAAGCTTTCAATCGAAGAACTCATTGAAGCATTCAAGGAACTGTCACTCGTTGAGGTTTCCGAATTCGTTAAGGCATTCGAAGAAGAATTCGACGTAACCGCAGCTGCTCCCGTTGCTGTTGCTGGTGTTGCTGGCGGCGACGCTGGTGCTGCTGAAGAGCAGTCAGAATTCGACGTTATCCTCGAATCAGCTGGCGACAAGAAGATCGGCGTTATTAAGGAAGTTCGCGCCCTCACCTCACTGGGTCTGAAGGAAGCTAAGGACCTCGTTGACGGCGCTCCCAAGCCCGTTCTCGAAGGCGTTTCCAAGGAAGACGCAGAGAAGGCTAAGGAAGCTCTCGAAGGCGCTGGCGCAACCGTCACCCTCAAGTAAGTTTCTTACTTTTCTTATCTTTGGCGCAGGGGCGGCACCCGTTACGGGTTGCCGCCCCTGCGGCTTTTTGTTTAAGGACGGACGCTGCCCCACCTCTTCCCCTGCCTGTTAGTTTTAGTTAGGCTGGGGGCATGGGCAAGACTCTGATTCGTGCATTCTGGTGCCTGTCGCTGGCCGGTGCTCTGGCCTGGCTGGCTATCCTGGTGTGGCCGGGGCACCCGGTCACCGCCTGGCTGACCACCCGCCTGGTCATAGCCCAGGCCGTCGCCTTCCCCACCCTGCTCGTGGTGGTCGGGGCGGGCGTCCTGATTGTGGCACTACCAGTGGCGCTGCGCCGTACAACCAGCGGAGCTACCCGCGTCCTTGCCGGGCTGACGGCGGTAGCCTGTGCCGCCTCTAGCCTGCTGGCTGTCACCGACCCCTACGGGGCAGTGCGCTACCAGGCGCGCGGGGTGCCCTCCATTGGGTGCGTTGATATGCAGCTCTATCGGGTTACCACCTACAACGCCCTCGATACCCTGACCGACCAGTCCCTGGCTCGGCTGCTGGCCGATGAACCGGATTTCCTGGTGTTCCCTGAGGTCTCACCCGATACACCCGCTCTTGCTGGCGGCGTTCCCGGCTACCAGGTATTCGCCTCCACCAGCGGCAAGGCTCATATCGCCCCCACCCTGACCCTGGTGAGCGACCGGCTGGGCACCTACATGGCTCAGGAAGTGCCCATGACCTTCGGCGCCCTGATGCTGGCTCCTGAAAATGACGATACCGGCCACCCTTCACTACTGGCGGTGCATACCGCCCCGCCCGTCCCCTCCTACATGCAGCAGTGGCGCGATGACCTGGCAACAATTGACCGGTTGGCTCGCAACGAGAATCGCCCCAACCTAATTGCCGGTGACTTCAACGCGACCCTGCTCCACGGCGGCCTGGCCAGCTACGCGGGGGTGCGCTCACAGCTGGGTGCGGACGCTGCCCTGGCCACCTACCGGATTGAGGGCACCTGGCCAGTCGGCGGAGTACTAGGAATACGGGCCCCCATCGATCACATCATGGTGATGCAGGGGCCACCTGCTGGTGGTGAAGAAGTGACCTACCAGCAGGTGGGCGATTCTGACCACCTGGCAGTAAGTGCCGTCGTAGACCTTTGCAGCTAGGCGCGTGGGCTAGCCCATATCATAATCTGGAAGATTTGCCGGTCTGCCCTGCACGCTGCCGACCTAAGACCTGGGGAGAGGGCAGGGGGTAAGCTGGATATGACTAACGATTGACAGACCCCGCTATCGCACCCACCCAAGGAGCCCCGCGTGACTAAGCCCGGACGTCCGGACGCCGCCGAACTGCTCGCAGCCGCCGAGCAAGCCTATACCACCTACCACGAGCAGGTGCGCACCGACCCCGACTACCCGGCCCTACACCTGGCACCGCCCGTGGGCCGCCTCAACGACCCCAACGGGCTGATCTATCATGAAGGTACCTATCACGCCTTCTACCAGTACTCACCCGTCCACCCCACCCGCGCCGTCTTCTGGCGCTACGCCACCAGCGACGACCTCACCCACTGGCAGGACCGCGGCACTGCCATCGCCCCCACCGACTGGTTCGATAAGAACGGCTGCTACTCGGGCTCGGGTTTCGTGGGCGAGGACGGCACCTTTGAGTTCTTCTACACCGGCAACGTCAAGGACGCCGACGGCAACCGGGAAGCCTACCAGGTACTCTTTACCTCACCCGACCAGGGCAAGACCTTCACCAAGCAAGAGGTCTTTATCAACGGCCCCGAAGAGGGCTACACCGCCCACTACCGCGACCCCCACGTAATTGAACGCGAGGGCACCTTCTACGCCGTCATCGGCGCCCAGCGCGAGGACGAAACCGGTGCTGTGGTGCTTTACTCCTCACCTGACCGCCGCACCTGGACCTTCGACGGGGAGCTCACCTTCTCGGACCCCGCCCTGGCCAACCTGGGCTACATGTACGAGTGCCCCGGCCTGATTCAGCTACGCGACGAAGAAACCGGCGAGCTTAGGGACGTGCTGATTTTTAGCCCCCAGGGTATGGAGGCCGACGGGGAGAAGTACAACAACATCTTCCAGACCGGCTACATCGTGGGTACCCTCACCGGCACCCAGTTTGAGGTCACCACCCCCTTCACCGAGCTGGACGCCGGTACTGAGTTCTACGCCCCCCAGTGCTTCCACGGAGTGGGGCAGGACGGCTCCCACGCCGTGCTCCAGGGCTGGTTCGGCAACGCCGACCAGGACGACCACCCCTCCTGGGACAAGCACTGGGTGCACATGCAGACCTACCCCCGCCGCCTCACCCTGCGTGCTGGCCGCGTCTACCAGAACCCCGTGGAGCAGCTTGATAGCGCCCTGGCGCCCGCCCCTGTTGTGCCCGCAGCTCACGGCGAGATTGCGGAACTGGCGGACGCCCGCGTCTGGCGCTTGCGCGGTGAAGTAGCGGTAGCCGAACCCGTGCAGATTATCGCGGAGGACGCGGCGGGGCAGGCCCTGGCGCTGACCCTGAGCGAGGACGGCGCCCACCTGGATCGTACCGGCAGCCGCTACACCGTGGGCGGGGCAGAGCGCCACCGCACCCTAGAGCACAGCGCTACCCGCACCTTCGACCTGCTGGTTGATGCCTCCGGAACCGAACTCTTCCTCGATGGGGGAGCCGCCGTCTTCTCATCCCGCGCCTACTTCACCGGAGCCAAACGAACCGTCCGCCTGGTAGCAGATGAGGCGGCCGTACTGAGCCTTGAAGCTGCCTGGCTTGTAGAAGACTAGGGGAGAGGAGCCGGTGCCTTAGTGCAGGGGGCGAAAAATTTTCCGTGACCTGGCACCGGCCGGGCTCAGCAAGACCTGTCTCACAGGTTGCCGGCGGTGGTAGGCTGGTGGAGACGCCGCACACAGCGGCCCCATCACTCCCAACCACTATGAGGTGACAACCATGGCAGGCTTCTTCAAAAAGCTCTTCGGCGGTAGCGACGACACCGCAGGGCAGACCCCCGCTCCCGCAGCTACTCCCGCCGCAGCACCGTCCGCCGCTGGCGCGTCCGCTCTGACCGCCCACATGAACGGTACCGTTGTTGAGCTTGCCGGCGTGAGCGACCAGATGTTCGCCTCCGGCGCCCTGGGCCCCGGTGCCGCTATTGAGCCGACCGCAGGCGTGGTTGTAGCTCCCGCAGACGGTGAAGTAACCGTTGCCTTCCCCACCGGCCATGCCTTCGGCATTCGCACCGCAGACGGCCTGGAAATCCTGATTCACGTGGGCTTCGATACCGTGGAGCTGGACGGCAAGTTCTTTGACCCCAAGGTTAAGAAGGGCGATACCGTCACCCGTGGCCAGGTGCTGGTGGAGTTCGACCTGGAGCAGGTCAAGGCCGCAGGCTACCCCGTAACCACCCCGCTGGTTATCACCAACGCCAAGAGCTCTGTCGCCGACCTTGCCGTAGCTAATGCAGGGAGCGATGTAGCAGCCGGTGCTGACTTCATCACCGCAGCTCGCAAGGGCTAAAAACAAACGTTGAGATAGGGTCGGCGGCCACCTAACACAGGTGGCCACCGACCTTTTGTAAAGGGCTGTTTTTGCCCCTTTTTTTGGTGTTAGTATGTCAAACGATTGGCATGTTTATTTTGCGGTAAACATCATCATTCGCGCCGAGGCTGAACCAACCACATAGGGGGAGCCAGGCCCATACACCAAGGAGAAGACATGGATCATAAATCCGTGGCTGAGCGAGTCCTCACCGCCGTTGGCGGAACGGACAACATCGCAGCAGGCGCCCACTGCGCCACCCGCCTGCGGCTGGTGCTCAAAGACATGAACGTCATCAACCGGGCTGCCCTGGACAACGACGAGGACCTCAAGGGTACCTTCAACAACTCCGGCCAGTTCCAGATCATCGTGGGCCCCGGCGACGTTGACGAGGTCTACAAGCATATGGCCGTAGCCGGCATGAAACAGGTCTCAAAGGACGAACTCAAGAACGTAGCGGCGGACCAGGGCAACCTCTTCACCCGCTTCATCAAGGTCGTCTCAGAAATCTTCCTCCCGATCATCCCCGTACTGGTCGGTTCCGGTCTGCTCATGGCACTCAACAACGTGCTGACCGCACCCAAGATTTTTGACCCCGAGCTCTCCCTCATCGAGATGTACCCGGCCTGGACAGGCTTCGCCGAAATCGTCAACCTGCTCTCAGCAGCGGCCTTCGCCTTCCTTCCCGTGCTCGTCGGCTTCACCGCCACCAAGGTCTTCGGCGGTAACCCCTACCTGGGTCTCACCATGGGCGCTGTCATGGTCTTCCCCTCCCTGGTCAACGGCTACAATGTAGCTGCCGCCCTGCAGGACGGCACCATGACCTACTGGGACGTCTTCGGAATCCAGGTGCAGCAGGCTGGCTACCAGGGCACCGTCCTGCCCATCATCCTGGTTGCCTTCATCTTGGCCAACGTTGAGAAGTTCTTCCACAAGATTCTCAAGGGTGTTATCGACTTCATGTTCACCCCCACCCTGACCCTGCTGATCACCGGTTTTGCCACCTTCATGCTGGTCGGCCCGCCCATGTTCAAGCTGGGTACTATGCTGGGTGACGCTATCAACTGGCTCTACACCACCGCTGGCCCCGTAGGCGGCTTCCTCTTTGGCCTGATCTACTCACCGATCGTCATCACCGGCCTGCACCAGTCCTTCCCACCCATCGAACTCCAGCTCTTCACCCAGGGCGGCTCCTTCATCTTCGCTATCGCCTCCATGGCTAACGTCGCCCAGGGCGGTGCCGCCCTCGGCGTCTACCTGACCACCAAGGACAAGAAGATGAAGGGTCTTGCCGGCGCCACCGCGCCCTCAGCCTTCCTCGGCATCACCGAACCCGCCATCTTCGGCGTCAACCTGCGTCTGCGCTGGCCCTTCTACATCGGTATGGGCGCCTCAGCTGTAGCCTCAACCCTCATCGCTATCTTCGGCATCAAGGCCATGGCTCCCGGTGCCGCAGGCTTCCTGGGCTTCCCCTCCATCAGCACCGAAGCCGGCTCAGGCTGGGCAGGCTTCGCCATCGCTATCGTGACCTCAGCCGTCCTCTCCACCGGTGCCTCCTTCATCTACGGTAAGCGCGCCTTCGCCGGCCAGGTTGCCGAAGAAGAAGTTGAAGCCGCCACCCCCGCCGCTACCGCTGCGTCTGTAGCTGCCCCCGCGGCGTCCGCCCCCGCAGCTGCTACCGAAGGTTACGAACTGACCGCCCACCTCAACGGCACCGCCGTCGAACTCTCAGCGGTATCAGACCCCACCTTCGCCTCCGGCGCCCTGGGCCCCGGCACCGCCGTAGAACCCACCGAAGGCAAGCTCTACGCACCCGCCGACGGTAAGGTCACCGTAGCCTTCCCCACCGGCCACGCCATCGGCATGCGCACCGACAAGGGCGTAGAAGTCCTCATGCACATCGGCTTCGACACCGTCGAGCTGGACGGCAAGCACTTCACCCCCAAGGTCGAAAAGGGCCAGGAAGTCAAGCGCGGCGACGTGCTCGTCGAATTCGATATGGCCGCCATCAAGGCCGCAGGCTACCCCCTGACCACTCCGCTGGTCATCACCAACGCCAAGAAGACCGTTGACTCAACTGCTCTTGCAGTTGCTGCAGGCTCAACCGTGGCCGCAGGCCGCGACAAGCTGGTCAGCGTAGCCGCTAAGACCGCAGCCGTCTAAAATTTTCTTGGCGAAGAAAACCCGCCCCGTGCCCGTCCTGATAGTAAGGACGCGCGCGGGGCGGGTTTGTTTGCGCTATACCAGTACGGGGGTGCCCCTACATCTTGGCTCGTGACCCTCTTGCTCCTCGCCCGGGGGCTCGTCACAATTCACGCCAGCCCCGAGCCAACGAGCTGCGATGCAGGGGCACCCCCTCTGTAGAAGGCGCAAGGGAGTCTCTCTCGAGATACTTCGAGGCAGGGTAACCTTGAAAGGTAACACCGTACCCAGGAGGATTCCATGCCCGAGCAAACCTACGACTTTACCGTGCGCGAAGCGACCGAAGCTGACTACCCCGGCGTGATTGAGGCGCTGACCAATGCCTTTGAGCACGACCCGGTCATGAACAAGGCCATGGGCGGGGACGGCCGCACCGAAACCGTCCGCGGGCTTTTTGAGTTCCAGCTGCGCACCACCTACGCCCCGAAGGGCACTATCGATATCGCCGTCACCGCCGACAGCAAGGTGCTGGGCGCTGCCCTCTGGCTCTCGCCCGAGGCCCAGAAGGGTAACCTGCTGGCCGACATTAAGGCCCTGCCCGACTATTACCGGGTGCTGGGGAGGGGGCTAGCCCGTGCCACCGTCACCGAGTTGCGCCTGCTAGCGGCCCGCCCCAAGTTCGACCACTGGTACCTCTACACCATCGGTGTGCACGAGGACGTCCGCGGGCACGGCATCGGCTCCCACCTGCTGGATTACCGTCGCGAGCGCCTGGGGAGGTACCCGCCTACCTGGAGGCCTCTACCTACCGATCAGCCTCCCTCTATGCCCGTCACGGGTTTGTTGAGCTCTTCCGTTTCAAGGGCGGCAAGCCTGCCCTGGGTATGTTGCACCCGGCACCGGTGACTCAGGTGTCGCTTCACGACCACTATAGAAGCAAGTAATATTCTTTTTTTCTCTGTTCAGGGGCGCGTGAGCGTGCAAGAATACTGTTGTTTGCCGGGCTGTCTGTTTATCCCCCCCCATAGGCGGCAGTCGGGGTACTACCGCTACCACCGGTAGCACCGGGCAGGCACTACACACGCAACACGGAGAAAGAGCACCCCCATGCCCCTTTTCACGCTGCCACATACCCGAAAAGTCGCCAAGGCGCAGCTTGCTGCTGTCACCGCGGTGACCCTGCTTGCTAGTGGCACTGCCTATGCAAGAGCAACCGAAACCCCCGATGCTACGGGAACCTACCAGGCCGGGCAGACAGGCGATAGCGCCGCCCTGGTCAAAGAGACCGACCGCTTGATAGTGACCTTTGCCGAGGGCACCACGACCGAAGAGCGCCAGACTATCGTTGACAGCGCACTTGAAGATACCGGGGCCCTTGAGACGGCAGAGGTGGTCAAAGAGTCTGTGGGCGAGGACGCCACCATAGGCGTGATTGAGGCCGAGCAGCAGAGCGCTATTGAGGCGCTAACGGCTGGGGCTATGCCTCGGACATCGCGGACGGTATAGCCTGGGCCTCCGGCAGGAACGTGCCCGGCGCGCCCCGGAACGCGACCCCGGCAACCGTCGTCAACGCGTCCTTGGCCTGGCCTTCTGATACCTGCCCGGCTCCCCTCGACGCCGCTATTAAGGGAGCATACTCCCGGGGCATTATGGGCGGGCCGGACCGCCTGGGCTTCTCGTCCACATCAGAAATCGCTTTGAGCGGCGGTGGGGTAGTGCAGTTCTTCCGCAAGGGCGGCAGCCTGACCGCTATCTACTGGCACCCGGTGCACGGTACCCGCAGCGTGTCGGGTACTGGGGCTTTCTACCACTACTGGCTAGCAAATGGCTACGTCAGTCGTCTGGGTTACCCGGTTACCGATGAACACCTGGGGCAGACGGACGTATGCACCTGCGGTTTTCGTCCGGCGCTCACCTGACCTGGAGCGCGTCCGAGGGGCTACGCCGGGTGCGCTAGCTTATGTCACCGCGCTCTCTGCCCAGAGCAGGGAGCGGGTGCTCGACCCCTCATGAAGGCTCACCGGTAGCACATCGCTGCCGGTGAGCTCTTTTTCTTCGCCGTTCATAGCGTGCATGAGCTGGGCGACAGCCCGCTGGGCCATTGCGTCGATGGGCTGCACCACGGTGGTCAGCTCGGGTAGGAGAGCTCGGCTGGTTTCGGTGCCGTCAAAGCCGATGACCTGTAGGTCCTGGGGCACCTGTCGCCCAGTGGCACGGGCATAGCTCAGCACCATGGCTGCGTAGACGTCGTTTGAGGCGAAGACAGCATCAACCTGCGGGTGCTTGTCGAGGTAGGTGAAGATGCGCTCGCGTTTGGTGGCCTGTGGGGTGGTGAAGCCTAGTTCGAGGATATGCGGGGCGTAGCCGGCTTCGGTGACCGCTAGCTGGTAGCCGCGCTGGCGGGCGTTATCGAGGGAGATGGTTGAGGTGATGTGCAGGATATTGGTGGCCCCGCTGTCCAGGAGCAGGCGGGTGGCCCGGTAGGCTCCGTCGAAGTTGTCACAGCTGATGTTGGGGCCCTGTCCGGTGTGCTGCCGGTCGATGGTAATCAGGGGAGCACCCAGGTGGGGGAAGTTGGCGACGACCTGGGAGTGGGCGCCGGTGATGACGCCATCGACCTGGTTGGCTATGAGCATATCGAGGTAGCGCTGCTCTGATTCGGGGTGGTCGTTGCTGTTGCAGAGAATGGTCTTGTAGCCGATGTCGGCCAGATGGGATTCGATGCGGTAGGCCATTTCCCCGTAGAAGGGGTTGGCGACGGAGGGGAAGACTAGGCCGATGAGTTGGCTTTTTTGCCCCTGCAGGGAGCGGGCGATGGCGTTGGGCCGGTAGCCGAGCTGCTGCATGGCGTCGAAGACTTTGCCGCGGGTGGTTTCGGAGAGGTAGCCCCGGTTGTTGAGCACGCGGGAGACTGTGGTGGGGGAGACGCCTGCCAGCGCAGCGACATCGCCGAGTTTTGGTTTGGGCACGCGGGGCTCCGGTCTGTTGGGGTGGGATCGGGCTGTTCTCAATTATAGGGCCTGTCTAACAGGCGCTGAGAAGTGTTGAGCTGTGTGACGGGGGCGGTTTGCGCTTGCGCTGAGAGAGGGGTCGGGAAGTGGGATTAGCGGGGTAGGGGGAGGTAGCTGACGGTGCTGCCTGCTGCCGCACCAGCCGGCGGGATGAGGGCCAGGGCGTCGGCTGTGGCGAAGGAGGTGAGCATGTGGGATTGGGATTTGGTTAGGGGAGTGAGGGCTGCCTCGTGGGGTGAGGGGCTGAGGCTGGCGGGTAGCAGGCGCAGGTCGTGTTTGCGGTAGCCGGGTACCTCATGGGTGAGGACACCGCTGGGCAGGTCAGCCAGGGGAGCTGCTCTAGTGCCGGTGAGCCAGGGGGTGAGGTAGGAGTAGAGGGCGGTGTAGGCGGCCAGCGGGTTGCCGGGCAGGCCCAGGACGAGCGGTGCTGCCGGGTTGCTGCTGGCCCGTAGGTGGGCGGCCAGCGCCGGGTGGCCTGGGCGGATGGCGACGGATTCGAAGAGGTAGCTGGCCTGAAGGTCGTGGAGGGCGCAGCGCACCCAGTCGGCGGCGGAGGTTGAGGAGCCTCCGGTGATGAGGAGTAGGTCAGCGTGGGTTGCGGTGAGCCAGTCGGTGAGTTTGGCTTTGCTATCGGGCAGCTGGCAGGTGCTGGTGACTGCCGCCCCGAGATCTTCGATGATCCGAGGGAAGGCTAGGGAATAGGTGTCACGCACCTGGCCGGGGCCGGGGAGACCCGCGGTAATAATTTCGTTGCCAGTGTAGGCGATAGCCACGGTGGGGCGGGCGGTTACGGTCAGGGTGTCGAGGCCAAGGGTGGCGAGGGCGCCGAGGTGCCGGGCGGTGATACGGGTGCCCGCGGCAAGCACACTGTTGCCTGCGGGGAGTTCTTCACCGGCGCGGCGGATGTCGGCCCCCGGGGTGGGGTAGCCCTGTCCACTAAAAAAGCGGGAATCGGGGCTGAGCGTGTTGCCTTCTCGCAGAGCGTGTTCCTGGCGGATGACAGCTTCGGTACCGGGGGGAATGAGCCCGCCGGTCAGAATGGGGGTTGCCTGGCCGGGGG
>NZ_SPQC01000016.1 GCF_004569295.1 Rothia nasimurium | reverse complement strand
GCGTCTTGGGTTGCTTGGTGGAATGCTGGTCGGTTGCATCAGGGTCTTGGTTATCGGACTCCGCAGGAGGTGGTTGATGGTGCTTTAGTGGTCTTATAATTGTCGGAACTAAAGCCAGTACATATCAACCAGGGCTACCTCCAACGCTGGGTCTACACCACCCCCATCGCCAACAAACCCCTCACCACCATCAAACCCAAAGACATCGAATACCTCTACCAACGCATGCGCGAGGCCGGCATGAAAGAATCCACCGTCCACCACCTCCACCGCGTCCTCGCCATCTGCTTCAAAGCAGCCGTCACCAACGACATCCTCGCCCGCAACCCCCTCGACCGCGTCCCCAAACCCCAGCCCGAAACCTTCGACCCCGTCGTCCTCTCACCCACCAAAGCCCGCGAACTCATAGCAGCCCTCGAAAACGACGAAGAATGGGGACTCACCCACACCATCAACCTAGCCCTAGGACTCCGGCAAGGGGAGCGACTGGGACTGTGCTGGGACGACCTGGACGTCGAAGCCGGCGTGCTACGAGTGGAGCGCACCATCATCATGCAAACCTGGAAACACGGCTGCGCCCCCCCTGCCTGCCCCTATTCTCGCCCGGCTCAAAACCCATAAGGCGAACCAGCGACGCCTACGCCTAGCCTTGGGTAAGGACTGGGTGGGGGCCGTTGATGCTGAGGGGCGGTCCTGGGATCTTATCTTCACTGACCAGTACGGCAAGCTGATCCGCCCTAACTATGATTGGAAGGCTTGGAGTGAGTTCACTAGCAGGCACGGTATCGAGGGCATGCGCGTGCATGACGCCAGGCATACTGCTGCGACCGTGTTGTTGTCGATGGGGGTGAGCCCGCAGGTGACTATGTCAATTATGGGCTGGTCCTCGCCGTCCATGCTTGGCCGGTACCAGCATGTGCTTGATGAGATGCGTGCTGAGGCGGCGGAAAAGGTGGCTGGGGCACTCTTTGGGTAAAAGAAAAGTGAGGGGCTGATTCACATGTGCCGTGAATCAGCCCCTCGTTTTAGTTTGTATTTAGTGCGTAGACTTTGGTGCCCACTTGAGCTGACCTGACAGTGCAGCTTGCACAATACGCTCTGCTTCAATATAGGCATCCGTGGCGTCCAGAATAATCTCTCCTGTTAAAGGCAGATACCTCGCGTCAACTGAGGCTCGGTGCAACCTACCGTAGGCGTATGCTTCAAACCTGTAAAGAGCTTGGACAACTTCGTTCTGCCCGATACCGCGGCCGCTGTTGTGACGTCCGCTGTGGTGGGTTGCGTAGCGGGAATCCTGCCTGAGACCAGGCATATGAACAAGCTGTTGAATCTCTTCATCTGGCTTATCCAGGATGGGGTCGGTGAGGATGGCTACTCGCATAGCATGATAGGCAGCGTAGAACGCACAGATTTTGGATACGACCTCGTCTGAAGTCTTGTACTTATTCGCCTTGCGGAGGAAGATGTTTGCCTTGGTGCGGTGTTCTGTTAAATCGCTCTGGTGGGCCATTGAATTAGCAGGGGTTATGCCATCGCGTAGATTTTGCTCTTGCTGTTGCTCCCGGCTTCGTTGAAGATGGGGGAGTCCGATGCGAAGAAACGTAGGTCGAGCATGGTTTCGCCGATGTACAGGGGGACGATTTCCTCTGTGTACTGCTGGAAAATATGCTTCATGGCTTCATCTGACTGGTCGCGTAGGGCAACGTAGATGGTGGTTTGCTCCATTGCGGGGTTGTATTCGACGAGGAGGTTTTCGAGGTTTTCCTTGCCGAAGTGGAATACGCTGTGTTCGCCGATGCTGGTGGCGAGTGCTTGGGATTCTAATGCGTCGTGAGTCATCTCGATTCACGGCTCCTTTCTGAATCCTGGCGCCTCCTTGGGCGCCCGGGTGCCTATGGCAGGCTAATAGTCTCTATGTGGCCTAGTGTGGCCTGTTGTGGCCCAGTGTGGCCTCTGGTCTCTTTAGGTTACAGCATTGTGAGGGGTGCGCGCGGCATTTGTTACTGAGGTTACCGCACGCTCTTGCGAGAACTGTTTTTGCAATGGCGGTCACAAAGGCGGTCACAGAACGTTAGGAAAATACTGTTTTGCCTATTCAGAATATGATTTATAGGTGAAGTGTTCGAAGACTGGGACTTCTAAATGCCCTAGTCAGAGACAGAAAATGGCCCCTTGTTGAACCCCTTTCTGCGGGAACGGCGAGGGGCCGTCCCACAGAATCTATTTCACAAATTCGAGGTCGAGTTTCTCGGGGCAGCCCTTGGTCATATCAGACCGGTTGGTCCCGCGGTAGGTGAGCCAGCGGCGTCCTGCCCTCCATAGACGCACTAGGCGGGGCGCTAACAGCACATAGATGCGGTCAGCCTCAGCCAGTCGCCGTTCAAAATGCACATCGGAATAGCCGCCCTCAATCACCCAGGCTTCATTCTCATCCAGAAACTCGCCCACAAGAGCGCGTTCGTCCGCTAGGTCCCGCTCAACCCACCCCGGCAACCAGTGAACGGTATCAAGGTGCAGCAGCGGCACCCCGTACCCGGCAGCCAACCGTCGCGCCCAGGTGGATTTACCGGCGCCGCTCAAAGCCAGAACAAGAATCTTCATACCTCCAGCATAAACACCGGCACTCCGCATTTATTCTGAAAAAGCCGCAACTAGTTGCGGGTAAAACAGAATAAATGCGGGGCGAAACCCGTGCACCCCACCAGCCTGCCCCGAAAGGCAAAGCGGCTACCGGCGTCCGCGCCCCCGCTAAAGCGAGTACCCTAGATACAGACCCCACCAAGCAGAAAGAGAGCCATGCCCGCGCCTATCACCAGCTACCAGCAGGCCGAGAAGATTCTGGCTGCGCAGCTGTCCATCGACCTGTGCCTGCCCGAGCAGGCCATTGATATAGCGCAGCAGCACGGCTCAACCCACCTTTCGGCGCGGCGAATTCCCCTCGACGAGATGCACCCTGCCCGCCGCCGCTACCGCGACCGCTGGGAGCTACGCCTGATTAACTACCGCGGGCTCACCGTCATTTGTGCCCAGCACCCGCGCGTACGTGAGGCCGCCGACAACCTGCTGGCTGGCGATAACGGGAACTGGGTGGGGGACTACTCCGAGCTGCGCAAACTCAACGATTACCTCACTCCCTACGCCCTGCAGATGAGCGGCACCTCCCTCTTTTTCACCCCCGGTAGGGATTTCTTTACCCGGGGTGCGGACGCCCGCCCCGGCTTGTCCGCCGAGGGCTACACGGTGCGGTGGCTGGAACCTTCAGAGCTAGAGAAATATCGCGGCAACCCCGATTTTGAGAACGCGCTCGGTTTCAAAGAGCTGCGCCCCGATGTGCAGGTGCTTGGTGCCTACGCCGAGGGGGAGCTGGTAGCCCTGGCCGGTGCTAGTGAAGACTCCGACTGGTGCCGCCAGATTGGTATTGATGTGCTGCCCGGCCATCGCGGTAAGGGGTTGGCGTCTTACCTGGTCAAAGAGCTGTCGCAGGCCATTCTCACCGAGGGGTTCGTGCCCTTCTACGGCACCAGCCCATCGCACATCATCAGCCAGCAGGTTGCGCTGAATGCGGGCCTGCGCCCGGCCTGGTGGGAGTTCGTCTCTACCAGCTTGAACGAAATTTCGGTGGACTAATGCTGCACCTTGATCGCGTTGACCCCACCACCAGCGGAACCATGGCCGAGATGGTTGATTCAGCCATGGCGACCGTCCGCGCAGTAGGTAGGGGAGAGACCCCCAGCACCCTGCGTCTTTATCGACCCAAGCCAACGGTGGCTTTTGGACGCAGGGACGAGCTCAACCCCCGCTTCGCCCAGGCCCGCGCGGCTGCGGTAGGCCGCGGGTTTGAACCCCTGGTGCGTACCGTAGGTGGGCACGCCGCCGCCTATCACTCGGGCTGCCTGGTGGTGGATCATTTTCAGAAAGCATTGGACGCAGTCAGCGGCAACCACGAGCGCTACGGCATCTTCGGGGCCATGTTCGCAGAAGCCCTCACCAGCTTGGGTATTCCCGCCGGTGTGGGGGAGTTGCCCGGCGAGTACTGCCCCGGTGAGTATTCGGTCTGGGGCCAGCTACCGGGCGGCCAGCGGGTCAAGCTTATAGGCACCGCCCAGCGGGTCGTCACCGGAGCCTGGTGGCTCTCATCGGGCATTGTGGTGACGGGGGCCGATAGCCTGCGCGAGGTGACAACAGATGTTTACCAGGCCCTCGGCCTACCCCTCGACCCCGCAACAGTGGGTGCGGCAGCCGACATCGAGCCCCTCGTCACCGTCGACGACCTTGAAGACGCCGTCATCGAAGCCTACGAAAGCGAGGGGTTCTAGTGTGTGGACGCTACGCCCTTGAATTAGCCCAGGAACACCCCCAGTACATGGCTGGGGTCGAACTCACCGACCCCATCACCAATTACAACGTGGCGCCCACCAGCACGGTCCCCATCCTGGTTGATCGGCTAGTGGCACCCACCGAGCAGGTCACCGGGGCGGACGCGCCCGCGCGGGCGGGTGCGTCCGCCCACTCTGACGGTGTGCAGGGGAACTCCCCGATTTTCACCCGAGAATTGCACTTGGCCCGTTGGGGCCTGCTGCCGGGCTGGGCGAAGGACCCCGCCTTCTCATCGCGGGCCTTCAACGCCCGCAGTGAGACTATCTTTGAAAAGCCCACCTTCCGTGAAGCTGCTGTTTCGGGGCACTGCGCCGTGCCTGTGAGCGGCTACTACGAATGGAAAACCGAAACCACCGCTGCGGGTAAGCAGGTCAAAACCCCCTATTTTGTGCACCGCATCGACGGTCGCCCCATCTACTTCGCCGGCCTCTACGAGTGGTGGAAGATTCCAGCAGAATTCGCCGGGCCCGATGGGCCTTTCGCGGGCAAGCAGGGGGAGTGGCTGCTCTCCTGCTCGATCGTGACCATGGATTCGCCCGGCAACGGCGAGTTCGACCCCGGAATCACAGCTGACCTGGGCGGCGACCCCGGCTACACAAATGAGATTGAACGGGAACTGAGCCAGCTACACAACCGCCTGCCCATACCCCTTCACGTAGCCGACGACGCTGACATCAGCGAGAGCGATAGTCTCACCACCTGGCTGCGGTCAGGCCGGCCAACTAGTTCCCCTAAACCCAGCACCGAGCAGAAGAGGGCCTACCGTACCCAGGCGCAGGCGTCCTTGCGGCTCATCCGCGAGCAGGCCTTCACCGAAACCGCAGGCTGGGCCCTGCGCGAGGTGAGTAAGGATGTCGGCAACGTACGCAACAACGCCCCCTACCTGCTGGAGCCGGTCGAAGATTTGCTCAGCGGGTTATGAGGTTTTGCTGACTCACGCTCGCTGCCGGCCCTCTCGCTGGTTCGCTTCGCTCACAAGCGATTCACGGAGCCCCACCCCCGCTGCTGGTGAGGGGCGAGGCTCAACTATTACCCTAGTTTACAGCTTGTCTAGAGAATGTCGTCGTCTTCGGGGAACCAGCGGTTGAAATCCAGGGTCAGGTAGAGGGCTAGCGCGGCAGCATTGTTCTCGCTGATGCGCACCGAAACCTGCTCGTAGCCGTCCTCGAACATCTGGTCGATGCTGCGGCGAATCAGCTGTTCTGCCAAGCCTTCGCGGCGGCGGGAGGCTGCGGTGAAGAGCTCGTAGATGGTGGGGATGTCCTTAGGATCGGTGACCACGCGATGCTTGAGGCAAAGAGACGCAGCAATAATACGGTCGTGCTCATCAACTACCACGGGGGACGCCTCGGTGTAGAACTCGCCGTGCTCGCCCTTGAGAATGCGCTCCATCTCGGTGGTGGCGTCGGCCTGGGAGGCGAAGCGTTCGTCGTCGTAGGAGGCGAAGTAGAGCCGTGCTAGCGCTTTGGCGTCGTCGAGCTGGGCGTGGCGGGTGCTGACGGTCACGGGCTTACGCGCCTTTGAAGTGTGCGAAATCAGAGTAATTAAGCCGCTCATGGTTGGCCTCCTTGTGGGTCGGGTATTGATTTACACTGTGATGTATAGAATACTCTGTTGGCTGATGATTGCCTACGGTTTTACCGTTTTATTCACCTTGTCAACGGAATATTGCGTCATAGAAAGTCTAGTTGACCGCCCCGGCGGGGCGAAACTAGGTGCTGTAACAGAAAGGACGGCCGGGGTGAAGTTTGCGCAGGTCAGGCGGGCTGGTAAGGCCCGCGCGGTGGTAGGACGCCGCGGCCGCCACATTGCCGAAGATCGGGTGGACGAACACCTGCTGGGCTACACCGTACTCAACGACGTGTCGGTGTGTGACTGGCAGGGGCGCACGTCCGAATGGTTCCAGGGCAAAAACTGGGACCGCATGACGCCCTTCGGCCCGGTCATCGTCAGCCCCGACGAACTCGACATCGCGGGTGGCCTAGCCATGACCTGTACCGTCGACGGCGAAGTTCGCCAGCAGGGTACCACCGCCAACATGGTCTTCACCCCGGCCCAGGTGGTCAGTTATATCTCTACCTTGTGCCGACCGTATTTTTGGCTCTGCGCAGGCATGCGTTTGCCGACTAACCTTCTCGCCGGTTCGCTAGCGCTCACGGGCGATTCATGCCAGCCCCAGCCAGTTTGCTCCACGCATGCCTGCGCTCTGCCCCAACGTCCTTGCGTGGCTTAACCCTCACCCGTCGCGCGGGCAGGTGGGGGTGACCTTGGGGTATTCTGTACCTTGTGTCAAAACGTTCTTTGTGGTCAGCAGATAGCACCAGCATGGTGATTCACGGCGATAATCTTGCCGTGCTCAAAAACCTGCCCGCAGAGAGCTTCCAGCTCATTTATATAGACCCGCCTTTCAATACGGGTAAGGTGCAGAAGCGCCAGAGCATCAAGACCGTGCGTACGGAGGGCGGTAGTCGGGTCGGCTATAAGGGGCACACCTACGAGACTATTAAGGGCGATATCTACGGGTATTCGGACTCTTTCGAAAACTATTGGGAGTTCCTTGAGCCCCGTCTTATGCAGGCATGGCGCTTGCTCAAACCCACCGGTACCCTCTACCTGCACCTGGATTACCGCGAGGTCCACTACGCTAAGGTAGTGCTCGATGCCCTGTTTGGCCGTGAGTCCTTCTTGAACGAGATCATCTGGGCCTACGATTACGGCGCTAAGTCTAAGAAGAAGTGGCCTGCTAAGCACGATAACATCCTGGTCTATGTGAAAGACCCCGAGAACTACTACTTCAATTCTGAGGCGGTTGACCGCGAGCCCTATATGGCGCCCGGGCTGGTTACCCCCGAAAAGGCTGAGATTGGTAAGTTGCCGACGGACGTCTGGTGGCACACCATTGTTTCGCCCAGTGGCAAAGAGAAAACCGGCTATGCCACGCAGAAGCCCCTGGGTATTTTGCGCCGTATTGTGCAGGCGTCGAGTGCGCCCGGCGACTGGGTGCTGGATTTCTTCGGCGGATCCGGTACCACCGGCCACGCCTGTGCCCAGCTTGACCGCAACTTCCTCATGATTGACCAGAATCCCGAGGCTATTAAGGTCATGCGGAAGCGCCTCAAAGCCGTGGACGGGCTCGACGTGACCTTCAAGAAGTCCCGCGCTAAGGCGTCACTGGCGGGGGCCAATGTCACACCCAAGGCGGCTGCTATCAAGAAGACTAAGAGCAAGTAGCCCAAGACATCCGCCTACCCTCCGATCAAACCTAACCGCACCTGGTTCCTTGTGGCCCTGGGGCTGATAGTTGCTGAGCTCATTTGCCTGGCCCTGCTCTACCCGTCTCTACGCCCAGACGCAGACTGTGGTTCCCTCCTTCGCCGGGCTGGCCCTTGCCCTGGTGCTAGCCGTGAAAGTCATTAACCTGACCGTGGCCGGGGTGCTGGGGGAAGCGTCCGTCCTTTTCGCCCCGTGCTGGTGGTGAGCTACTGCCTCTTCCTGACCGCCCGCTCCTACCTCGCTGGTAAAAACTTCGATTCCCGCGCCCTGGCAAAGGGCACAAAGTAGCCTAGCTAGCGGTAAAATTAGGTTTGTTCTGCACCCTCGTACCGTGCAGATGTAACGATAGCTCACCCGTTGTAGGGGTGGGTACAAACCTAGGGAGACAAATTTGTCCGCTCTTTCCATTACCGTCGCAGGTGCCGCCCAGCAGATTGAGGCCGGTACCACCGCAGCCGACCTGTTCGCTGAGGACCGTGAAATCGTCGTTGCCCGTATCAACGGCAAACTGGTTGACCTCTCTACCGAACTGACCGAGGGCGATACCGTTGAGCCCGTTTCTATCCACGAGGAAGACGGCCTGAACGTGCTGCGCCACTCAGCTGCCCACGTGATGGCCCAGGCTGTGCAGGAATACCGCAAGGACGCCAAGCTCGGCATCGGCCCCTATATCACCGACGGTTTCTACTTCGACTTCGACGTCGAGGAACCCTTCACCCCTGAGGATCTCAAGAAGATTGAGAAGAACATGGTGAAGATTATCAAGAGCGGGCAGACCTTCCGCCGCCGCGTCGTCACCCAGGTTGAGGCCGAAGCCGAGATGGCCAACGAGCCTTACAAACTGGAACTGCTGGCGCTCTCCCAGGGCCCCGGTTCCGGTGCGGACGCTGCCGACGGCGCCTCTGTTGAGGTGGGCGAAGGCGAAATCACCATCTATGACAACGTGAACAAGAAGGGTGAGACCGTCTGGAAGGACCTCTGCCGCGGCCCTCACCTGCCCGACACCAAGCTGATTGCTAACGGCTACGCGCTGATGCGTTCCGGTGGCGCCTACTGGCGCGGTTCTGAGAAGAACCCCATGCTGCAGCGTATTTACGGCACCGCCTGGCCTTCCAAGGAAGAGCTGGTCGCCTACAAGGACCGCATTGCTGAGGCTGAGCGCCGCGACCACCGCCGCCTGGGTGAAGAGCTCGACCTCTTCTCCTTCCCCAAGACCGTTGGCCCCGGCCTGCCCGTGATTCACCCCAAGGGCGGCGTCATTCTGCGCGCCATGGAAGACTATGTGCGTGCCCGCCACATTGAAGAGGGCTTCGAGTACGTTAAGACCCCCCATATCTCTAAAGAAGATCTCTTCTACACCTCGGGTCACCTGCCCTATTACGCGGACGGTATGTTCCCTGCTATGGAGGACGAGGGCCAGGCCTACCGTCTCAAGGCCATGAACTGCCCCATGCACAACGAGATTTTCCGTTCTCGTGGCCGCTCCTACCGTGAGCTGCCCCTGCGTCTGTTTGAGTTCGGTTCGGTCTACCGCGATGAGAAGTCCGGTGTGCTTTCTGGCCTGACCCGTGTTCGTATGATTACCCAGGACGACTCTCACTCCTACGTCACCAAGGAGCAGGCACCTGCTGAGGTTGCCCACCTGCTCAAGTTCATGCTGTCCCTGCTAGAGGACTTCGGCATGACCGATTTCTACCTGGAGCTTTCAACCCGCGATACCGAGGGCGATAAGAAGGATAAGTTCATCGGTACAGACGAGCAGTGGGAAGAAGCAACCGCTGTGCTGGAAAAGGTTGCCGCTGAGACCGGTCTGGAACTGGTGGCTGACCCGGGTGGCGCTGCCTTCTACGGCCCCAAGATTTCTGTTCAGGCTAAGGACGCGATTGGCCGTACCTGGCAGATGTCGACCGTGCAGTATGACTTCAACCAGCCTGCCCGCTTCGGCCTGGAGTACCAGGCATCTGACGGTACCCGCCAGGAGCCGGTCATGATTCACTCGGCCAAGTTTGGTTCCTTTGAGCGTTTCATGGGTGTGCTGATTGAGCACTATGCAGGTGCCTTCCCTGCCTGGCTGGCTCCCGTTCAGGTGATTGGTGTGCCTGTTGCTGAGGCTTTCAATGATTACATGGGTGAGGTTGCTGCCAAGCTCAAGGCCCGCGGCGTGCGCGTTGAGGTGGATTACGGTACCGATCGCTTCCCCAAGAAGATTCGTACTGCGTCTAAGGAGAAGGTGCCCTTCATCCTGATTGCTGGTGGCGAGGACGCCGAGAACGGCGCTGTCTCCTTCCGCTTCCGCGACGGCTCCCAGGAAAACGGCGTGCCCGTTGATGAGGCCGTGGAGCGGATTGTGAAGCATATTGAAGAGCGGGTGAATGAGGATCCGAAGGGGTAAATTTACCTTATAAACAATAAAATAATTTTGCCAACTAGGGGCAAGATTAAAATTCACAATTCATTTTTTGGGGAAAGTATGAGTTTAAATTTAGATGCAAATGTATTATTTGATTACTATGTATCAGGTAAAAAAAATTGTTGAAATACAGGACGAGCGTGAAGTTAGAAACGCCTCTAGAGTATTGTCGAGCTATGATTTAAGCCCTGGAAAAGGAGGGCGAGGAAAAGGAAAATTTAAGTCGATACTTTCAGGCGTTGATGAAAGTGCATTGGTTCGACAGATACAAGATTGGATTAGAGCTGGGAATAAGGGAATTGATTCTCTTAGTAATCACCTTCAACAAGTGGATTCGTCTGATACTAGGTTGATTAAAAATATTTATATTAAGAATTTTAAAAAAATTAAAGAACTTGAAGTGTAGTTAGCTAAGATAACAGTTTTAGTTGGTTCCAATAGCTCTGGGAAATCTAGCATAATGCAGGCTATTCAGTTTATGAATGGTATAGTTCAAAGTGCTGCATCAGTGCATCGAAATCATCAGACTTGGCTTAGCAATAATGAGGATAGCTATGTAACATCTATTCCGGTTGAAAAAATGATTTACTCGCCATCTGAGGATATCTACTCTATCGCCCATAATGGGAAACTAAGCAGAGCTGCTGAGGACAGCATTGTTTTGCGAATGGAAACTGATTCTGGGAGTAAAGCTGAGGTTAACTTTTCCACAACGCGTGAAAGGAACTTGAAAGCAACCCTCAGCGGTAAAAAGCTCCTAACGTCAATTGAGGAATGGTCCTCTCATTTCACTATTCTTTCTGCTGGTGTCTCTGGCATCTCACACAGTGAGCAATATAAGAATGAAGGAATCTTGAAGAAAGCAACACTCGCTGGTGATGCAAATTCAGTGTTCAGAAATGTTTTATACTTGCTAAGCCGGGATAATTTAAAGTTTTCAAAATTTACAAATGATTTAAATACACTTTATCCTGATATTGAATTAATAGTTGATTTTGATGAAAAAACCGATACTTCCATTGGAGTTTTCCTTAAAGAAAAAATAGAAAACGGCTATCGAAAATTTCCAGTTGAATTGGCCGGTACCGGTTTATTGCAGTGTATACATATACTTTCTTATTTGAACTGGTTTGAACCTAAAATATTTATACTAGATGAACCCGATGCACATTTGAATGAGTATCGCCAACGAAAATTAGCCGATTTGCTTATTGAAATATCTTCGATAAGGCCTGAGCTCCAAATGATAGTTGCTACTCATTCTCCCACTCTCGTAGATAATTTCGCTTTAAATGGAGCACAGGTAAGCTGGGTTATCAACGGAGAGATTAGAAAATATGAAAGGGGAGAGGAGTTTACGGATATATTTAATGATTTAGGTGCTTTGGCCTCAATTGAGAATGTACAGAATAACAATCTTCGCTATCTGATTTTAACTGAAGATAAAAATATGATAATTTACAAACGATTTTGAATGGCAATGGTCTGAATAACGATGACTACGAAATAATACCTTTTGAGTCAAAGGCAAATTTTGACCGAGGTCTAGGTATGGCGATGGCTGCGACTAAAGAAAACCCTGATCTTCGTGTATTGATTCATATTGACAGGGATAATTCCTTGTCCCGTGATATTGATAAGATGAATAGTAAGGCTGAAAAGCTTGGTTACACTTTATTCGTGACTGATTTTTATGAGCTTGAAAATTACTTTACAACTTTCGATCATCTAAAGCATGTCCTGACAGGGAAGTCGATTACAAATGCGAAGATTAAGGATATAATTAGACGATCTCTGGACTCTGCGAGGGAAGATTCTTTTGATAAGTTATTTAATCAAAAGAGTAACGATCATGAGTTTATGAAGTTAGCTGGAGATCCAGCTTCTGCCTACAGAAAATGTGAGGAGCTTTATAATGAAAACGAGTTGCAGTACGTAAAAGGAAAAACTTTACTGAGCGCTATCTCTAAAGCCTTAGAGTCTGAGCATGGGATACGCAAAAGTGAACTGCTTAAATGGAGCCCCTCTTTGGAAAATAATACCCTGAAAAATTACATTAACGAAAATTAGCTTAATTTTAATATTTTTCTAGGCCCTGTTTAATTTATAATAAAATTTTTTACTGATATTCGCGCAGTGGGGTGAGATATGATCGATGTTTTACCCCACTTATTATGCTCACATATAATATATCTTCCGATTATAGTCTTTTTGATATGGTTTTTAATTCTTTGTGATTTGTCCGAGCTGGTGCATGCAGTCATCAAAGACTGTATGCTGCAATCGGCAGTCTGAGGTTTAATAACATGCATGAAATTGGTATAAGGCGATGATGGTGCCCTGATGGACTGGCTGGAAGGTTTCCTCCTGTATTGAAATGCTTGCCAATAAAATGGGTGTGTGATTAGCAATATTTATTTTATGCCGATATACTTTAGTTGTGGTTTGAAATATAAAATAATTCGCAAATTGTAAATACTTTATACGAAATCTCTGAGTGCTTTGGGAGCTTAGGGCAATGAAAATGGTATCAATGATGGTTTTTGCTGTGATATCAATTTTGAATAGTTATATTCTGATACTATTCTTTTATGGAATTAAATAGCCAAATTTCACCATTCGTGTCAATGTCTTCTTGGCTTGCGGCGAGTAAATCGGGCTGACATAAGTACGCTCTCCTGAACCGCCCTGATATTGGGCAACACCAATAGCAATACCCTCAGCAGTTGGGTGCCAGGTACCGTCCACTTTGGTGAGCAAACCAGCTGCATCCATAGCAGCGTTGAACTGCTGGGCTTTCACTTTAGAGTCCTCTGGCAAAACACCGCTTTCCTTCCACAAGTCAATAAGCTCAGTAGCAATCAGATAACCAGGCTCATGCCGGTCAACCATCTTCGGCTCTGGTTCTACCGGATGCGAAGGTGCTGGCTGCGGAACTCTCATGGGGGGGGGTTCTGACTGCTTGGCCCAAGGTGCTTGCTGCACCGGTGTGGGCGCAGGTGCAGGGGGAGTAGGCTGAGGCGTCCTCTCCTCCACAAAGCTGACAGGTGCTTCAAACTCCAAACCCTGTGAACCACCGTAGCCAAACCAGTGCGGGCCAATAACCGCACGCTGGCGCACGAGCCCAAAGACAGGGCCAGTATCCTCCCAGCGCCGCTGTCCACCGAAGACAATAAACAAATCCTTGGCACGGGAAACAGCAACATTCATCAGCTCAAGAGTGCCATCCACGAAAGACGCCTTATCAGAGTTATCACCGTATACAGGCGAGAACAGCACAACCTGACGCTCAGCACCCTGCAAAGTATGGGCGGTGCCGACAGTTACCTTGCCGGCTATTTCCTCACTCTTCATCCGCAAGGTCTTCCTGACTTCACGTGCCTGAGCCGCTCAGCAATTGCCTCAGCTTCCCGGCTATTTACCCGGCTAGAACCGTTTCGACGATCCTGTGAATTCTCGACTACTTGGAAAAGGAAAGCTCCAGGCGTTTTACCCTCAAGCTTGTACCCGTTGAGGGGACGAGAAGGAACAAGCAAGCCGTCATAGAGCAAATCATTACAGTACTCGATAATGTCTGTATGGCACCTAAAATGCTCAGACAGGAACAAGCCCGGATAGTTCTTCGCGCTATACACCCAATTAGAAGACTGAGCCGCTGCCAGCATAAGGGAAGATGAGTGAGAAGACGTCAGGCCGTATTCCTTCATGAAATCCCAACGCCACCCCAGCTCATGTGCCTCGGCGATACCTTGGTCGGTTTCTGGGTCAACGCTCCACACCGGAGCTAGCTGCTGCACATCTCCAACAACGAGAGCGCGTTTGGCAAGAGCAAAAGCGCCAGCACCCACAGATGTATCTACCTGGCCAGCTTCATCTACAATCAACAGGTCAATACGTTCTACATCGAAGTTGTCAGGTTCGCCCTGCGGTGCATACAGCTTAAAGTATCTCGGAACCTGGTAAGCGGTCATCACAAAACAAGGTGTTAACGAGGCAACCTGCTCCCAGTACCTATCCATATACTCGGGAGTGTTCTTGAAACGTTCCTTCTCAGCAATAATCTGCTCTTCGTCTGTAGCGGCAATCAGCCACTCAGCTTCGTAGTAGTGCACAGCTAGCCAGAACTCTACATAGCGTAGGGTGATATCAAGCGTCTGGTCTAGCTCTAGTAGATTCCTCGCATTCATCAGCTGATCTACTTGAGTGTCGTTCAGAAGCGCAAGGTAACGAACCTTGCTGATAATTGGTTCAGCCTGCTGCCTATATTGGTATAAAGCTAGTTCTTCCTCAGTTGTGGCTGAAGCGATTCGGTTGTCGATATTCGAAAGTGCAAGACCGATTTCATCTAGGCGACCCCGGTAAAAATCAACGAAATCTTCAACAGTAGAGAACTCCGCCGCTGGCTCTTGAGGGTCATAGGTGGCACTGATGAGTACTTCTGCTGGGAGGGGAGATGCTGATTGAGCGCTCCATACGTCAAGTCTGCTTTGAACGATACTTTGCTCGTGCGAAAGTCTAGCCAGTTCTTCTGTGAGCTGGGCACTCGTTGAATGAACACGTCGGTCTGCCTCTCGACGGGCATGCAACAGGGCGCGTTTTTGCTCTTCACAAGATGCGAGGAAGGCTGCTAGCCCTCGCTTTGCTTGCTCAAGACTATTGACTGCTGGGAGCGAGAAGGCAGCGTAGTAGTCGCTAATCTGCTCTAGGAAATACTGTGTACTTTCCTGTAGGTAAGCCTCTGATGAATACTCGCTATAGACACCTTTCTTGGCTGTATCTTCCAGCAGGTAACCCTTAGAACGTGCCTTCTTGGCTTTAGCCTGGGAGGGACAGCAGGTTGCCAGGCCGCCTAGGAAATCTGAAGACGCTGCCCCGTCCTCAGCTTTCAATAGCCAGCGATGTTCAAGCACACCAGAATCATCCTTCGTGACCGAACCAAAGGAGTCAATAATGTTAGTAACAGCCTGGTTATTAGTCGACATACCCACAATCAGCGGTGCCGGTTTAGCCTCTAAAGCATGAGAAACCAACATACTCGCAACTACAGATTGAAGCATTGTGGTTTTGCCGGTGCCCGGAGGGCCGCTGACAGCCGTGATATCCCCGCAACCATCATGCAAGAAAGCGTGTACCGCTCGACGCTGGGATGCCGTCAGCGGGAACTGATCGCTCATACTTCCACAAGCACGCAGGGCAGATTCCAGCAACGTATCAGAATTCGTGTCAATAACATCGGACTGGAAGCTTTGCGGTTTATCGGTCGATAATAGACGTTCGTACAAGGGGACGTTCTGGTCCGTAGCGTGAAGGAACTGGTACAGACTAAGGACATTGGCGTTAGCATTAATCACCGCGCCAGGGGTGATATAGCAGTTGTCAATGTCGACTACCCAACGAGGGTCAACACCCACGTGTAAAGCGGGTTCAAACACGCCCTCGTACATGCTGGTACTGTAATCGACAACGTCTGCCCAGGTCTCAACCTTAGAAGCTAGTTCACTGCCCTTTGTGTTGCTCCATCGCCAATAGTTAGCGAGAGTTCCCACCATGAACTCGTGGTCGATGACGCTGGGAGACTGTAAACGGGAGCTTGGAATCCACGGCGTGATTGAGGTGATATCACCCTGGAGCTTACCCTTGTCGGTCAGCTTAGCGGCGATTAGAGCTAGGCCGTTTTTAGTGTCGCTTTCGGAATCAGTAAGGGTTACCACCGAGATAATGACGTCGATGGGTTTAGCCTTCTGTGAGCCAGACTGAGTATGTGCTTTTCTGAAACGCCCCTGAGCTTCGGCATCCCAGTCAAAGAGCTCTTGGGTATCCTCTTCAGAAAGCTTGCCTAATCTGACATCGAGGAAAGGAATGACCTTGTATTTATTCTGCTGGCCGAATGCCTGATCTACAAGGTTCGAACGCTTTTGAACGTCCCTAAAATACCCAGTCAGTTGCTGAGCTACCTGATTCATGGGAACTCCCTCTTAGCTGTGATGGTGATTACTGCTAAGTTTAGTTGAGAAGCATCCTCGATGAGGTGCGCCTGAAGAATTTTGTCTGAAGAGAGTTCTTGTCCCTTGAATGGCGGTATCAATAGCGATACCATAATTTTATGGGTAAGGAAGAAAAGATACTAGCTCAAATGCAAAGTGCACCCCAAAACGTCCGCTATGCAGAGCTAGTCTCCATCTGCGAAAGGTTCTTTGGCCCCGCACGACAATCTGGCACTTCCCATGCTGTGTTCAAAACACCATGGCAAGGCGACCCCCGCGTCAATATTCAAAACAAAAATGGTTACGCAAAGCCATACCAGGTCAAGCAAGCCCTCCAAGCTATCAACAGACTCAAAGGACAGACCAATGATTGAACACTACACCTACCGTGTTACCTGGTCGCCAGAAGACCAAGAATACATCGCAACCGTCCTCGAAATGCCTTCCCTCTCCTGGCTGGAACCCGACGAGCTAGCCGCCTTGAGTGGAATCAAAAAACTCGTCGCTCAAGTAGCTCAAGATATGCATGCCAATGGTGAAGAAATTCCCCAGGCCTTTGCTGACAGGACTTATTCAGGTAATCTCAGCCTGCGCATTCCGCCTGAACTCCACCGACGCGTAGCCATGGAAGCCCAAGAGCAGGGGATAAGCCTCAATCGTCTACTCAGTGCGAAAATCGCTGCTTAAAACCCAGCTTACTTTCAACAATAGAAAAGGAAAGAGCGTCCTACACATATAGGGCGCTCTTTCCTTCCTTCACCGTTATTTTAGGCAGAATCTGCGTGAGAGCTGCGACTGGTTTTCCGTACAATAAAACGGTGGACACCCCAGAAAACTCAACGATGAGAATACCCAAGAAGCTCGGCATGAGCTTCCTGATTGGTGTGGGGTGTATAGCTGCTGGAATCTTCACCTTTATCAACTACTACCGGCGCAGGTACGCCCTGATTCTCACACCCGTTGGGTTTTATAACCATTCAACAGTCCTCGACCATGGCAACCACCTGATTCTGTGGAGCGTCATCGGCGACATCACCGCCGATCAGCAGGGCAAGGAAATCAGGGCAGTCATCGCCGACACCCACGCCTATAACTGGACCCTCACCGGAATCCGCGCATTCACCCGGGTCACGCATGAAGGCGCCGCGAACTCAACCATCGTTATCTCAACTATGGCCATGAAACTACCAGAGGGTATGAGCATAGAAGATCTGGCAGCAGTGATGAGAGACTACCGCGACAAAGCCCTGACCAACTAAACTGGTACTTGTGAAAGCCACACCCGAAACCCTCAAACTGCGGAGCCTCATTGAAGAGCACCGAGCTGAAATAGATCAAGTATTTGAGCAGTACGGTGCAAGTAACCCACGACTTTTTGGGTCTGTGGCACGTGGGGATGCAGACGAAACGAGCGATATCGATATCATGGTGGACCTGCATGAACCAGACCGTAGAAGACTCATGCGATTAGCGGGAATGTCGCAGACGCTCCGTGAAATTCTTAACGTTTCTGTTGATGTAGTAACACCCGGTATTCTCAAGAACAAGGTATCTGACTTCGCTCTCAAAGAGGCGGTTGCGCTATGAGTCGTCTGATAGAACTTTGACAACCTATTAACGTGAAGACAGTCGAAGAACAAAATTAGATTCGATTTTCTACGCCACATTTACAGGCCGAGTAAAAACCTCCACCGTTGAAACCACATCACCCTGGGAAAAGTCCTTAACCTCACCACTGGGGGTGTAGCCTAGGGCCCGCCAGAAAGGTTCGGCAGCCTCGGCGTTAGTTGCCACAATTCCCAAACGTAAGGTGCTGATATGTGGGTGCTGCCGAACCACACCCAAGTAGGCGTCGTGCAAAGCCCGGCCCACCCCGCGTCCTCGCGCCTGCCCATCAACCAGGGCAAGAGCTACATGGGCAAACTCCTCACTGGGGAAACCCAACACAGCAATCAAAACCCCAACCAGGCGTCCGCCCTCAAAGGCTCCCAGCAAAACAGGGGAGTGAGATAAACCGGGTGGGAAGACCGTCAGGTTTTCCAGCGCAGGGCCGGGCTCGGCAGAGCTGCCAGAAATCCGCATGAAGTAATCGGGGTTCTGATCATAGAGCTCCTGAACCAAATCAGCCTGGGTGGGTGCGAGCTTCTCAATCTGAATCATGCGGTTCCCTCCACCAGTCGCTCAATAAACCTGATTGCGTTATCGCGGGTGCGAGCTATGCGCTCTTCGAGGGACAGGGTCTCGTCCATCTGGCGAATACCCGCCGGTTTTTTCTTGCCCCGCACGTAGTCGGTGCAGGCCAGGTTGGAGCATAGGTAGGTGCCGATGGTGTTGCCGCGTCGCCCCGACTCGCCCGGCCGGGCCGCCGTATACAGTGAAATCCCTGACCCCGGGTGCAGAGTCAGGCAGAACTGGCACATCTGCGCAGCCTTACTCTGAGCCTTAGACTTCTGCAGCAACACGCCCTGTACCTGCCCCTCATGTTCCACGACCAGGCAACCCTTGAGCGGGCTTTTCGGGTCGAGCCAGGAGAGGAAAATCAGGTCGTCCCAGTTCTGCTCCTTGAGACTGGGTAGGTTGAGACGTTTAACTTCACCCTTAGAACAGTTAATAAAAGACGAGCGGACGGCAGCTTCGGTCAGTTTTTGCATACCTGCAAGTTTACCCCTCACCGCTTCGGCATCGCGGGAATATCCCGGCCTCATACCTGGTTGAATCGGGTGCACAACCCCATATGAAAGGCAGAATTAACATGGCATCGCCCCTCTTTGAACTCTTTACCCTGCGTTCTATGACTACCCGTAACCGTCTCTGGGTTCCGCCCATGTGCCAGTACTCGGTCGAACAGCAGGACGGCAAGCCTACCACCTACCACGTTTCCCACTACGGGGCTCTAGCCCGAGGTGGAGCCGGTGCCGTCATTGTCGAAATGACCGGCGTTGAACCCGCCGCCCGCATCAGCCCCTACTGCCTGGGCATTTGGAGCGACGGACACACCGAGGCTTTCAAGCCGGTCGTTGAAGCAATTCACGCTGGGGGAACCAAGGCAGGTATCCAGATTGCTCACGCAGGACGAAAGGCCTCGACCCCCGGCGAGCTGGTGCCGCACGATGGTGGTTCCCTGGAAAACCGGGCCCGTTTCGCGCGCAGGGTTGCCTGTGCCGTAAGGCTCTGCGTAACCCCGCTTTCGCCCTGAACTGGGCTGATGAACTCAATGTCGATATCGACTATATGCCTGCCCAGTATCACCGGGCCTGGCGCACCCGGCGCTAGGCGGCATCTGAATGGTTGACGCGGTTGACGGTGACTTTTAGGATTAACAGTTATAGAGCCAACCAGGGAGGTTCTCATGTGCCACACCATCGACTGCAAAGACGCTCATGCTCAAGCTGTTATCGACCAGCTCGTTGCTGAGTTCACCCGCGATTTAGAAAGTCTACCCGCTGATTTTTTGGCGTCCATTGACGATATAGAAGATGTTAAAAGCCGCATGAGGTCGTTAGTAGCCCGCGCCAGCGTTAAGGGATACGGCGACCTTATCGGGCCAGTCTACGATCTTGATAACACCATGAAACTGCTCAAAGTTACCAGCCGGGCAGCCATCAGCAAGCAGGTCAAGCACCACAAGTTACTGAGACTGACCATCGAAAACAGTGAGTCAATTTTCCCTGTGTTTCAGTTTGAGGGCAGAGCTGTGCGGGGAGATATACAACAGGTGCTACGAGCCTTTGGCGATGCAGACTCATTCGCTGTTGCCCAGTGGTTCAATACACCGCTCGATGGGGTAACCCCCTTAGATTTACTTGACCAAGGCCGCCTCGATACAGTTTTGACCGAAGCCCGTGCTCTTGCAACAGGGTGGCAAACAGTATGACCCGGCAAAAAATAGCCCAGCACGGGCCTATGCAGGGGTCGAGTCTCTCACTGGTTCCCTCTGTAGAGTACGAAGAAGGCAGCGAATTTTTCCGCGCCCACAGTCAGCAGTTTGGCCCCTGGTATTTCTCTTCATCGATGCAGGGTCGTTTCGACCTGCCTGAGCCCCAGGGAACCTGCTATCTCGCAACCAACCCGGGTGCTGCCGTCCGCGAGGTTATAGGTGACAGGCTCAGTCAATCCGGGCGCCTGCCTCAAAGCCTCGCCGAGGGAAAAGTGATTTCGCGGTTGCCCCTGCCGTGTTCTGTTCGTTCTGCGCATATTTCCCATGATGATGCGTTCATCCTGGGCATTACCGGAGAACTTACGACGATGCCTAGCTATGATGTTCCGCAGGCCTGGGCACAGGCTTTTAATAAGGCAGGGTTCGGCGTAATTACCTACCGCCCCCGATTTTCGCCGGGAGACTCTTTAGCTTTAGCTCTCTTTGGTGATGCCGGTGCGGCCCAATTGCCAAGTAGATTTGAGAGTACCCTGGCTGACGCCGCAACCAGTCTTGGCCTGGAGCTTTACGCGACACAGTCCCGAAACCTTTATACTTTTGCTACCTTCACCGAGAGCGATTAGCGATGCTGATTCCCGACTACACCACCGACGATTTTGAGCTACCAGGGGTTCCAGACTCCTTCCAGCGGCTCTGGACGCCCCACCGCCGCGCCTACGTAAAGGGCGGGCAAAAGGACTACACCGAAAACACCTGCCCCTTCTGCGAAGCTCCCACCCACGATGATGCCGAGTCGCTCATTGTGCACCGTGGCGAGCACGCCTACGTCATTCTCAATCTCTACCCCTACAATCCCGGGCACCTGCTGGTTTGCCCCTACCGGCACATCCCCAACTACGACGACGCAACACTCGAAGAAACCGCCGAAATTGCTGCCCTCACCCAGAAAGCCATGGGAATTCTGCGGGAGGTCAGCCGCGCAGCCGGCTTCAACATCGGCATGAACCAGGGCAAGGTCGGCGGGGCAGGGGTTGCCGCCCACCTGCACCAGCACATCGTGCCCCGTTGGAGCGGCGACACCAACTTCCTGCCCATCGTCGCCGGCACCAAGACAGTCACGCAGACCCTGGACGAGATCCGGGACCTGCTCAGTACCGCCTGGGTATAGCTAGGCGGAGGCAGCAGGCAAGCCAAGTAGGCTCGCTGGCTCGGGGCTGGCGTGAATGATATCGAGCGCCCCAGCGCGAGATATCAGAGGGTCTGCGGGCGTTTGGCTTGCCTGCTGCCTTATGTCGACTATCTTCCTAGAATAGCGATTCCTGCACGGACGCCGGAGGAGTGAGTTCCCCGTGCTGGCGGCAGGCCCTGTTTGAGAGTTCTGCGGTGTTGATTAGGAAGGTTTGGCCGGGGTCGCCGAAGTGGGCGGTGAGGAATTTGCCGGTTCCACCGGTGATGTAGAAGCCGTGGGTGCCTTCGGCGAGGGTGGGGTAGGCGGTGAGCGGCTCGGGGTTTTCTGACCGTAAGGACGCGTAGGCTCGGCTCATCGCGACGGACGGCACCCAGCGGTCTGCGGTGATATCGAAACCGTCGATGGAGTCTAGGGCGTCTTCGAGCGCCCAGGTGGCGTTTTCTACGGCCATGTAGTGTTCAGATTTGAGGCACTCGGTACTGGCGGGATCGACCCAGGCCTTGTATTTGGTGGAGGCCCGTTTGAACTGGGTGAGGTTGGCTTCTTGAGAGACCAGGTCTTCAAGCTGGCGCACGATGATGCCGGTGTCTGCCCGGGCCACGAAAGTAGCTGCTGCGACGGCCTGGTCGTCGAGACGGCGGGGGTTGGAGTGCAGTGAAGCGGTGCCGACCTTGGAAGTGCCGTCGGGGAAGGTCGCGATGTAGAGGTAGTGTTCGAGATTAACGTAGGCTAGGGCTGCCTCGTTCATTCGCGAACCCAGGTGGATACGGTGAATAGGCGCGAATTCGTCGCGGGCGAAACAGGAATCACACTGCTTACCCTTGGTGATGATGGTGTGGGTGGGGCAAGGCTCCAGATGAAAGCCAACACTATCGAGGTTGGCTCGTGAGTAGCCGCTGCAGTAGGTGCTGGCGCCGTGGACGTCCGCCGGGAGGGCACTAAGGCCGAGGAAGCTACCCGGGGTTATGGCAATTGTTTCAATCTCACCGCTGGGTTGGCCGTCAAGAAGAGGCTCAACTTTAAGGTAGGGGGCCCGATCGCGCCAGGTGATGTCACGCCAGATAAATTCGGGGAAGGGTACAAGCTGGTTCATGGAAGTAGTCATTACAGGTTCGAAGCATACACAAACCCGGTAAGATAGTCACCATGTCACGACCTGTTGTTCGCCTTGTTGGCCAAGGCATTCGTTATGCGACCAAGTTGCGCGGGGGCGGCTCTGCCTTCCCGGGCTTGGTCATGGAGAAGTTGCACCCTAATTTTGTGGCGGAGGAGCTGGCTAAGCTGCCGCGCGGTGTCGTCGTTGTTTCGGGTACGAACGGTAAGACGACCACCACCAAGATGGTGGTGCAGCTGCTGGAAGCCCAGGGCTTGAAGGTCTTTACCAACCGCACCGGGTCGAACTTTGTGCGGGGCGTAGCTGCTGCTCTGCTGGGTGAGATGAACCTGGCGGGTAAGCTGGACGCTGACATCGCTGTACTTGAGCTAGACGAGGCTCACGCGGTGCACTTTGTACGCAAGGTCAAGCCCAACTATGCGCTGCTGCTCAACGTCCTGCGTGATCAGCTAGACCGTTTCGGTGAAATCGATACGACCCGCCGTATGCTGGCTACGGTTGCCGGTGCCACGACGGGCACCGTGGTACTCAACCGAGAAGACCCGCGTATTCGTTCTCTGGCTGAGAACATTCGGCCCGGCACTCGGGTGAGCTACTTCGGCCTGTCTGAGAAGCTGCGTGCCCTGTTCCCGTCCGATGATGACTTGCGCACCAGCCCCGAGGGGGCTGAGTGCGCAGACGCCGGTGTTCTGGCACCGGAGCTGTCGGCGGCGTCCGTCCTGCTCAAGGACTTCAAGGGAACCGCTGCCACCTTCGATGTTGCCGGTAAGGAGCTGGCGGGCACCATCAACCTCTACGGGGTCTACAACATCTTTAACGCCGCTGCGGCAATGGCCCTGACGCGCGAAGTCATGGGGGATGCCCTCAACGAGACTAAACTTCTGGCTGAACTTGAGCATATTGCCCCGGCTTTTGGCCGCGGTGAAACCCTCAACGTTAACGGCCAGACCCTGCAGTTGCTTTTGGTGAAGAACCCCAGCGGGTTCCGCCTGTCGCTGGCATCCGCCGATGCCAAGGACTACGTCACCATGATCACCATCAACGACGCCTACGCCGACGGCCGCGACATTTCCTGGTTGTGGGATGTCGACTTCCACTCCCTAACCCAGGGTGGCGTCACCATGGCGTCGGGTGTGCGCGCCTACGACATGGCCCTGCGCCTGCAGCACGACGATGTTTATGTAGAGAGCATCAACGAGGACCTCGAAGAAGCCCTCGCCACCTTTATTGCCAAGTCAGAGGGGCGCCCCATGCGCATCTTCTGCACCTACACCGCCATGCTGGCCATCCGTAAGGAACTAGCCAAAATCACCGATGTGGAGGAAATCTAATGAGCGATTTTGAGAACGCACCGGTTGAAGCGGGCGAGCAGATTATCACCCAGACCGGCAACAACAAGAGCCTCAAAATTGTGCAGCTCTACCCCAAAGACATGAACATCTACGGGGACTGGGGCAACACCCTGTCGCTCTCCCGCCGGGCCCAGGCCCACGGTTTCACCACCGAAATCGTTGACTACAACCCCGGCGATGAATTCCCGCTCGATGGCGATATCTTTGTGGGCGGTGGTGGCCAGGATTCAGGCCAGTCTGTAATTCAGGACGACCTACTCGCCAACGCTGAAACCCTGCGTATGCTGGCAGAAGACGGCACCCCCATGCTGGTCATCTGCGGTCTTTACCAGCTCTTCGGTAGAGAGTTCAAAACCGTAGGTGGCGTCACCCTCAACGGTATTCGCGTCTTTGACGCTAAAACCGTAGGTGGTGAAGAACGCCTGATCGGCAACATCGTTGAGGAATCTGAAGAGTTCGGCACCATCATCGGGTTCGAAAACCACTCGGGGCTCACCTACCTCTCCGGAGACACCAAGCCCCTGGCCACCGTCACCAAGGGCGAGGGCAACAATAAGGAAGATTCCGGCGAGGGCGCCCGCGTCCACAACGTCATTGGAACATACCTGCACGGCTCCCTGCTGCCTAAGAACCCCGCCATCTCGGACTTCCTCATCAAGCAGGCAGCGATCAAGAAGTACGGTGAGTTCACCCCCGTCGGTATTGACGACACTCTCGTGGAAAAGGCGCGCGCCTCAGCGTCCGCCCGTCCACGCTAGAATAGTACGAGGTATATCGCGCCCGCACGCGGGCGGGCGCACCAGACGAACAAGGAGAATCATGTCAGGTCACTCCAAATGGGCCACAACCAAGCACAAGAAGGCTGCCATCGACGCCAAGCGCGCCAAGGCCTTCGCTAAGTACATCAAGGCAATTGAAGTTGCAGCTCGCATGGGTGGCCCCGACCCGGCAGGTAACCCCGCCCTCGACCTCGCAGTCTCAAAGGCCAAGAAGAACTCGGTTCCCAACGACAATGTTGAGCGCGCAATCAAGCGCGGCGCCGGCCTAACCGGTGAAGCCATTGACTACACCGAAATCATGTACGAGGCCCGCGGCCCCCAGGGTACCGCCCTCTACATCGAGTGTCTGACCGACAACCGTAACCGCGCAGCTGCCGAGGTTCGCACCGCCGTCACCCGCAACGGCGGCACCATGGCGGACTCCGGCTCCGTAGCCTTCCTCTTCGAGCGCAAGGGCGTTGCCGAAGTTGCTAAGACCGAGGGCCTGACCGAGGACGACGTCCTCATGGCAGTGCTCGACGCCGGCGCTGAGGAAGTCATCGACGAAGGCGAGATCTTCACCGTTGTCTCCGAGGCAACCGATCTACCCGCCATCCGTAAAGCTCTGGAAGAGGCTGAGCTCGAGTACAACAACGACGACCCGGTCTTCCGCCCCACCATGCAGGTAGACCTCGACGCCGAAGGTGCTAAGAAGTTCCTGAAGCTCGCTGACGCCATCGAAGAACTGGATGACGTACAGAACGTCTACTCCAATGCAGACATTAGCGAAGCCGTTATGGCCGAGCTCGAAGCTGAGTAACCAGCAGGGAAAGGAGGAGCGCGTGGCCCCGGCTCACGGCACCTCACACCAGCGCCCGGAACCCGCCCCGCGAGTTCCGGGCGCTGCCCGCATTCTGGGGGTCGACCCGGGTCTCACCAGGTGCGGTTTCGGTTTGGTCGATATGACGGCCAACCGCAAGGCCCACTTCGTCAACGTGGGAGTGGCAGGTACTGCCGCATCGGAGAGCCTGGACGCCCGCATCCTCAAGATTCTGCGCGCTGCCGAGGCCTGGCTCGACACTTACCAGCCCGACGCCCTGGCGATTGAGCGAGTTTTTGCCCAGGAGCAGGTCAATACCGTGATTGGTACTGCCCATGCCTCCGGCGTGGTGATTGCGGCTGCCGCTGCGCGCGGAGTGCCTGTACACTTCCACACGCCCTCAGAGGTGAAGGCGGCGGTGACAGGTTCAGGACGCGCCGACAAGGCATCGGTGGGGCGTATGGTTACCCGCATTTTGGGGCTTGACGCCATGCCCAAACCGGCGGACGCAGCGGACGCCCTCGCCCTGGCTATCTGCCACGGCTGGCGCGGCGGTGGCATCGGCTCCGGCATCAACATGGTAGCCACCACCCAGACCCACCAGGGTTCCAACCCGGCGGCAACGCGCCGCAGCGCCCAGCTCACCCCCGCACAGCGGGCCTGGATGGAGGCAGAGGCAAGGGCAAGAAGATAGGGCAGGGCTATTGGGGTAAGCGGCGGACTCACGCTCGCTGCGGGCCCTCTCGCGCGACTCGCTGCGCTCGTTACGCGATTCACGCCAGCCCGGGCCCGCAGCTTCGCTGTGAGTCCGCCGCTTGCCCGTAATATACAAGACACGCGCTTCTTGTATTAGTACATATATTCGAATAGAATTGGTTTCATGATTAGCTCACTGACCGGTACCGTGACCCACCTGGGGTTGGAGACCGCTGTTATCGACGTTAACGGTTTTGGCATGCTGGTGCATCTCAATGCCCGTACAGCTTCGCAGCTGCGCATGGGGGAGAAGGCTACGGTTCTGACCACCATGATTGTGCGTGAGGACTCCATGACCCTCTACGGCTTTGCTGAGCCTGCCGAGCGTGAGGTCTTTGACATGATGCTGTCGGTGTCGGGTATCGGCCCGCGCATTGCCCTGGCCGTGTTGGGTGTGCATACCCCGGCTGAGGTTGAGCGTGCTGTAGCAACCGGTGATGACAAGGCTTTCACCAAGGTTCCCGGCATTGGCCCCAAGGGGGCGCGCCGCATCGTCCTGGAGCTTGCTGGCAAGCTGATTTTGGCGGACGGAGCCACTGACCAGCTGCCCATTGACCAGGGCGTGAGCTGGAAGCCCCAGGTGCAGGATGCCCTGACCAGCCTGGGCTGGAACGAGCGGGACGCCGTGAGCGCTATTGAGTCCTTCATTGAGCACCACCCGAAGGCTGAAACCATGGGCGTTGCCGAAGCACTACGGGCCGTACTGGCTTCGCTGGGTAACCAGAATACGGTGGGGCGATAGGTAGAGTATGAGCCAGTTCCCTCACGCCGATGGCCAGATTCCCGGCCAGCGCCTGGTTTCCATGGACGAAGAACCTGAAGAAAAAATGATTGAGGCGGCCCTGCGCCCCAAGTCTCTTGATGACTTTGTGGGGCAGCAGCGCGTGCGTCAGCAGCTGTCGCTGGTGCTTGAGGCATCGAAGATGCGCGGACGCTCAGCCGACCACGTGCTCCTGTCGGGCCCTCCCGGCCTGGGTAAGACCACCCTGGCGATGATCATTGCTGCCGAGATGGACGCCCCCCTGCGTATTACCTCCGGCCCGGCCATTCAGCACTCGGGGGACCTGGCTGCGATTCTTTCCTCTCTCACCCCCGGCGAAGTGCTCTTTCTCGATGAAATTCACCGTATGAGCCGCCCGGCTGAAGAGATGCTCTACATGGCCATGGAAGACTTCCGTGTGGATATCGTGGTAGGCAAGGGAGCGGGGGCAACCTCTATTCCCCTGGAGCTGCCGCCCTTTACCCTGGTGGGGGCAACCACCCGCGCGGGTCTGCTACCCGGGCCCCTGCGTGACCGCTTCGGCTTTACCGGCCACCTAGAGTTCTACTCTGTTACCGAGCTAGAGAGTGTAATCCGCCGGTCTGCTGGCCTGATGGAACTCAACATTAGCCCCGAGGGTTTTGCAGAAATTGCGGGCCGGTCTCGGGGCACGCCCCGTATTGCCAACCGCCTGCTGCGTCGCGTGCGCGACTGGGCCCTGGTCAATGGCATTGACCGTATCGAGGCCTCAGCGGCAGCAACAGCCCTCAACATGTACGAGGTCGATGAGCGCGGCCTGGACCGCCTAGACCGAGCGGTGCTCGAAGCTCTGATTACCAAGTTCGGCGGGGGACCGGTGGGCCTCTCAACCCTGGCTATTGCAGTGGGCGAAGAGACCGAAACTGTCGAGACCGTTGCCGAGCCCTACCTGGTACGCGAGGGCCTGATCGGGCGAACCCCCCGCGGGCGAGTAGCTCTGCCCGCTGCCTGGGAGCACCTGGGGCTACAGGCACCCGAGCTGCCCTAGCGGCCGTCCGCCCCTGTAATATCAGGGGGTAACCAGCCAACTGCAAGGAACTTGGCATATAATGGGGACTTTAGTTTGTTCACCCCCATCAACTACGTTAAGAGGGATTCTCGTGCAGTCAGGCTCACCCCTGTTTATGCTCCTACTTCTGGGCATTATGATGCTGGTGCTCATCGTGCTACCGGCACGCCGCGCCAAGAAGGCCCAGCAGCAGATTAAGGAACGTCAGGACTCCATGGTGCCCGGCACCCAGGTCATGACTAACTTTGGTCTCTACGGCTCTGTTGTCTCCATCGACAAGGAAGCCAACACCTCCCACCTGGAAATCGCTCCGGGCACCGTAGTTAAGGTTCACCTCATGACCGTCACTAGCATCGAGGAAGACACCGCTGCCGCGCCGGTAGCTGACGTCGAGCGTCCTGTCATCCAGGGTGAAGTCGCAGACGATCCCAAAAACTAAACCACAACTTAGGGTGCGCTACCTCTAGATTCAGAGGTGGCGCGCTTTTTCACGTTTCACGAACCCACTCACCTGAAGGGGCACCGATGGCTCAACCATCCAACGTCACCAAAGCCAGAGGGGCACTTGCCTCGATGGCCCTGGTGCTGCTCTTACTTGCCGGAGGAATCTTCGGCACCACCTTTTCCGGGGGCAGCTGGCTGCCCAAGCTGGCCCTAGATCTCTCTGGCGGTACCCAGCTCATTCTGTCACCCGAGGTCAACAACTCCTCGGGCGAGGCCATTACCGCTGAACAGCTCGACCAGGCTGTTGAAATTATTCGCCAGCGCGTCGACGGCGCGGGTGTGGCGGAAGCAGAAGTGACCACCCAGTCGGGCCAGAACGTCGTGGTTTCTGTACCCGGCACTTTGAGCTCCGAAACCCGTAACCTGATTCAGACCTCGGCCCAGATGAGCTTCCGCGCCGTCATTAACACCGCTGCCCCCGAGGCGGTTGCAGCGGACGCGGTAGCAGCCGAGGACGCCCTGCCCTCACCGACCGCTGAACCCACTGACGGGTCGGACTACAACTGGGTTACCGGCGACCTCTGGCGCCAGTACGAGCAGCTGGACTGCACCGTACCCGCCAACGTCGATACCTCTAACCAGGACCCTAACTCCGCCATTGTCGCCTGTGCCTCAGACGGAAGTGAAAAGTACATCCTGGGCCCCATCGAAATTGAGGGTACCGATATCGACACAGCCTCCTACTCCCAGGTGGCTAGCTCAACCGGTTACGCGACCGGCCAGTGGGGCGTGAACATCGTCTTCAACGAGGCTGCTACCCAGACCTTTAAGGACGTCACCACCCGCCTGAACACTATTCGCGGCACTAACGCGTCCGACCCCCGCGCCCGTTTCGCCATCATGCTGGACGGCCAGGTGCTTTCTTCCCCCGTCACCCAGGCAGTGATTACCAACGGCCAGCCCCAGATCACCGGTAACTTTACCGAAGAAGAGGCAGCTAACCTGGCTGAGCAGCTCAAGTACGGTGCCCTGCCCATTAGCTTCACTATTCAGTCAGAGCAGCAGATTTCTGCAACCCTGGGTGCTGACCAGCTGAAGATGGGTCTGATTGCCGGTCTAATCGGCCTGCTACTGGTGTTTATCTACTCCCTCTTCCAGTACCGTCTGGTGGGCCTGGTCAATATCACCTCGATTATCGTGGCTGGCCTGCTCTCCTACGGGGTGATTGTGCTGCTGGGGCACCTGATGAACTACCGCCTGTCTCTGGCGGGCGTGGCCGGTCTGATTGTGTCAATCGGCCTGATGGCAGACTCTTTCATTGTCTACTTTGAACGTATTCGCGATGAGATTCGTGCCGGCCGCACCATCCCTGCCGCTATCGACCACGGCTGGCTGCGCGCCAAGCGCACCATCATGGCCTCCAAGGCCGTGAACCTGCTGGCCGCTGTAGTGCTCTACTTTGCCTCGGTTGGTAACGTGCGAGGCTTTGCCTTCACCCTGGGTCTCACCGCCGTTTCAGACCTGATTATCACCTTCCTCTTCATCCACCCGCTCATGGTTCTGCTGGGCCGCAAGGACTACTTCCGTAACGGCGGACGCTTCTCGGGCATGGACCCGGTAGCACTCGGCTCCACTCCGCTCTACCGGGGTGCGGGGCGCGTCCGCACTCCTGAAGAAGCCGACGGTTCCCTCTCTCTGGCTGAGCGTAAGCGCCGCGAGCGCCTTGCCGCTGAGGCCGCTGAAGCTGAAGCGGCGCAGGGGAGTGCTGATGTGGAGCCCCTGCCTGCCGCAGATTCCACCACTACCGAGGAGGCCCACCGTGGCTAATAAACTCGCTCAGTTCGGTAATGAACTGCATTCTGGTCAGAGGTCGTTTGGGTTTGTGCCTAAGCGTCGTTTGTGGCTGACGATTGCCCTGGCTCTGGTTGTGCTGGCGGCTTTGGCGCCGGTGATGCGCGGTGGCTTCAATCTGGGTATTGAGTTCCGCGGTGGTTCTGAGTTCACCGTGTCGCAGGTGGCCGATACCGATATTTCTATCGGCCAGCAGGCGATTGCGGACGCCGCCCCCGAGGCGACCGACGTGCGCGTCACTAATATTGCTGCGGGTACCGTGCGCGCTCAGATGAGTGAGCTGACGGACGATGAGACTCTGGCTGTGGGCCAGGCCCTGCAGTCGGCCTACGGTGTGAGCGCTGACCAGGTGACCTCGTCCTTCGTGGGCCCCACCTGGGGAGCAGGGGTGACCCAGCAGGCTCTGGTGGGTCTGGTCTGGTTTATTCTGCTGGTGATGATTGGTATGGCCCTGTACTTCCGCACCTGGAAGATGTCGGTCTCGGCAATTGCTGGCCTGATCTTTACCATCGTGACCACCGTGGGCCTGTACGCTCTCATTGGTTTTGAGATTACCCCCAGCGCGATTATCGGCTTCCTGACCGTGTTGAGCTACTCTCTCTACGACACCGTGGTGGTTTTCGATAAGATTCGTGAGAACACCGAGGGGCTAGAGAAGCGCCGCGACACCACTTTCGCTGAGCAAGTAAACCTGGCGGTCAACCAGACCCTGGTGCGCTCTATCAACACCTCGATTGTGGGTATTTTGCCGGTGGGCTCGATTCTCTTCATCGGTGCCCTGCTCCTGGGGGCGGGTACCCTCAAGGACCTCTCCCTGGCCCTCTTTGTCGGTATCATCATCGGCACCCTGGGCACTCTCTTTGTGGCGGCGCCTGCCTACGCTGCCCTGCGTTTGGGTGAGAAGGGCGTGCGTGAGCATACCGAGCTCGTCCGCCGTGCCCGCCAGGGGCAGGCGGAAGAGGGTGAGGAGCGCGAGGACGCCGTCGCGCAGCCGGCTGCCCCGGTGATGGTCACCGTGCATTCGGTTAACCTCGACAGTAAGTAGGGCCAAGAGCTAGGCCTTTTACCCTAGAAACGGGAGCGGAGTACAGTCCGCTCCCGTTTTTGTTACGCACAGTGCGGAATTAATCTAAGATAGTCCCACACGAGTATTTCAGTTTGAGGGGGAATTGGGCATGAGCCGGTCAGAAGAGAGCAGCCACAAGGATTCTCGCGCAGAGGGTAAGCGGCCGGTTCGCGGGTCGCACCGGGTCATGTCTGCTTCGGGGCGCGTGCCTACCCGCCTGGTGTTTGGGCGGGAACAGCAGCAGGGCCCTGCCCCCCGTTTTTCTCCGGTGCTGGCGCCGGTGATTCGCACCGTCAAGAAGTACCACCCCGATGAAGACCTTGAGGTGCTACAGCGGGCCTTCCAGATCGCGAACCACTACCATCGGGGGCAGAAGCGCAAGAGCGGGGACCCCTACATCACCCATCCGGTAGCCGTGACGACCATTCTGGCTGAGATAGGTGCTACCGGCCCCGTGCTGGTTGCGGGTCTGCTGCACGATACGGTCGAAGACACCGAGTACACCCAGGAGCAGCTCACCGCTGATTTCGGTACCGAGGTCGCCTACCTGGTAGATGGTGTGACCAAGCTCGATAAGGTAAGCTACGGCGATAACGCCCCCATCGAGACAATTCGCAAGCTGGTTATCTCGATGTCGCAGGATGTGCGCGTGCTGCTCATCAAGCTGGCTGACCGCCTGCATAATGCCCGTACCTGGCGGTTCGTCTCCGGTGCGTCTGCAGCGCGTAAGGCCGAAGAGACCCTGCAGATTTATACCCCGCTGGCCCACCGCCTGGGCCTGAATACCATCAAGTGGGAGCTGGAAGACCTCTCCTTTGCCGCTATGAGCCCCGATATCTACGCCGAGATTGTGCGGATGGTGGGCGAGCGTACCCCTAAGCTCGAAAAGTATCTGGCTGAGGCCCGCGTAACAATTGAGAATCGCCTGGCCCAGGTAGGTATTGAGGCCACTGTAACGGGCCGCCCCAAGCACTACTACTCGATTCATCAGAAGATGAAGACCAAGGGTAAGAGCTTTGACGACATCAACGATATTCTGGCCGTGCGCATCATGGTCGAGGATGAGAACGATTGCTATACCGCCCTGGGGCATGTGATGTCTCTGTGGATGGCGGTTCCTGGGCGCTTCAAGGACTACATCAAGCAGCCCAAGCACAACCACTACCAGTCGCTGCACATGACGGTGCACGGGCCCGGCGGCCTGCCCCTGGAAATCCAGATCCGCACCTACAAGATGCACGAAGAGGCTGAGTACGGTGTGGCTGCCCACTGGCGGTATAAGGCTGCCTCCCGCGGTGAAAAGGTAGACCTTTCACCCAAGGAACCTAGCACCCACACCGCTGCCTTCAACATCGGCATCTTGCAGTCGATTTCTGAGATTTCGAACTCCAACCCGGAGTCTGAGCAGTTTTACCAGCAGCTGTCTGAGCGGCTTGAGACTGATGAGATTGTGGTGCTGACCCCGCAGGGTAAGCCCATTAGCCTACCGGTAGGTTCCACCCCCGTTGACTTTGCCTACGCTATCCACACCGAGGTGGGGGACCGCACCATTGGGGCTAAAGTCAACGGCAAGCTGGTTCCCCTGCATACCGAGCTCGAAACCGCCTCAACGGTTGAGATTCAGACAACCAAGGACGAGAACCACGCCCCGAGCGAGGACTGGCTCAAGTTCGTGCGCACCAGCAAGGCCCGCACCAAGATTCGCCAGCACTACGCCAAGGGCCGCCGCATCGAGGCCATGAACCGGGGCAAGGAGCGCGTGGTCAAGGCTATGCGCCAGCACGAGCTGCCCCTGACCAAGATGATGACGCCCGAGCTCATGCTGCAGGTGGCCCAGGATCTCCACAAGCACGATGTGGCCACCCTTTACCACGCTGTGGGCGAGAACGAGGTGGAGACCCAGGCCGTCATTACCTCCCTGGTCAACCTCTACTACGGCGAGGACGAGGTCGACCAGACCGTTGAACTCGATAGCTTCGACGCCTCCCTGGTATCTCACCGCCGCTCGGTGGGCGATGACAACGGTGTGGTGGTACCAGGGGCCGAGGGTATTCTGACCAAGATTGCCCGCTGCTGCACTCCCGTACCGCCCGACGACATTGTCGGCATCGTCACCCGCTTGCAGGGTATCTCGGTGCACCGTACCGACTGCCCCAACGTGCTGAGCCAGCCTGACGACCCCCGCCAGACCGCGGTGGAGTGGGCTTCCCACGGTAACTCCGTCTACCGGGTTTCGATCCAGGTGGAGGGCATCGACCGTAAGTCCTTGCTCTCCGACACTATCCGAGTCATTTCCGAGGCCGGCTGCAACATCGTGGACGCCAAGGTGCACACCAGCGACGAACGTTTTGTGGTCAACCGCTACACTGTAGAGCTCTCTGACCGCTTCATGATGGAGCACCTGCTCAACCAAATTCGCAACGTCCCCGGTATCTATAACGCTTACCGCCTGACCGGCTCGCGTCCGCTCATGAACCAGCAGGGCTAGACCCCGGCTATCTCTGCCGCCTCAAGCTGGTGGGCCAGGTGCTGGGCTCTGAGCAGGGCTGTAGCTTTAAGGCTCATCTGCTCCCGGGCGCTCTGGAGTAGAAGCTCAGGAGTAACACTGTTCTGGCTATCGCGCAGGATGTCTTTGACGATAGCCAGGTCGCCCTCATCAACCGAGTGGGTAATGATATCCAGGGCGGTTTTCAGCGGCGTGGTGAGACGGACCGGCCCGATGGTCATGGTGTCGTAGGGGCGAAGCTGGGCCTGATGGGTGGCAAAGTCTGCCCGGTAGGAGCGGGGGAGGTTACACCGGTTATCGCGGTCGTAGTCTACATGCAGTCGCCCCTCGGGTAGCTCGGGCAAGTAGCCCAACACCCAGGCTGCGGTGGTTCTAGAGTAGCGAATCCGGTGGTGGTAGCCTGCCGGGGTAAGTAAGCCCAGGCTGGCTGCCCGCATAAGCGGGGTGGGCTCGTCCTCTGGCTCCCGGTAGATGCCGTGATGAAAGTGCGCCAGCTCGCGTTCCTTGAGGAAGGCCCGCCACTGAGCTGCGGGGAGTCCTGTGGTTTGCTGGCTATACAGGCGGACGAGCGCCGGTAGCTCCCGCGGTTCGGGCTGTTTGTGCTCTGCCCGGGCGGGCTGGAAAGAACTGTTGTCGTGGGCGATCACCTGCAGAGAGTTGTGGGGGCTGGGCCTTACCGGGGCTAGAGGGAAGGGGAGCTCAGAGAGAGCGCCGAGTGAATTGAGATGTTCCATGCCTAAGTTTTAGCACATCAACGCAGGGTGCACGATAAAAAGTTGTCAGGCTGTGGATAACTTTCCTACCCGAGATATCTTATCCACAAAAATCCCCCGCCTACCGGCCGGTAGACGGGGGATTCTGCGTCACAAAGACGTCACAGTTTAAGCTGGGGTTTAGGCGCCAAACTCAGCAGAAGAAGCCTTGAGGGTCTCAAGCCACTGCTTGCGGGCGTCCAGAGCTTCCTGGGCCTTCTTGATCTTCTGGTCGTTGCCGCTGGCCTCAGCCTTGGCCAGGTCGGCTTCAAGACCGGCGATAGCGTCCTCCAGCTGGGTCAGCATGGAGTTAGCGCGAGCCTGCTTAGCGGGGTCGGTCCTCTGCCACTTGGCGTTCTCGGCGCGGTGGATTTCGTCCTGAACCTTACGCAGCTCTTGCTCAACGCGGCGCACCGAGTTGCGGGGCACGCGTCCGATAGCTTCCCAGCGGTCCAGAATGCCCTCAAGGGCCTTCTTAGCCACAGCGATATCGGTGACGGGCAGAATGCCGCGGGCCTCTTCCAGCAGGGCTTCCTTAGCCTGTAGGTTAGCCTCAAATTCCTTATCCAGCTCAGCGTTCACAGCGGTGCGGGCGTCGAAGAAGACGTCCTGGGCTGCACGGAAGCGGGCCCACAGGGCGTCATCTTCCTTGCGGGTGCCACGGGGGGCTGCCTTCCACTGGTCCATCAGATCGCGGTACTTAGCGGCGGTTGCTGCCCAGTCGGTGGAGGTCTGCAGAGCCTCGGCCTCAGCGATGAGCGCTTCCTTCACGCGCTTAGCCTTGGCGTTAGCCTCATCGAGCTGGGAGAAGTGGGCACGGCGGCGGCGGTCAAAGCTGGTGCGGGCAGCGCGGAAACGCTTCCACAGCTCGTCCTCGATGCTCTTGGCTAGATGGTGTTCCTTCTGGGTCTTCTTCCACTCTTCGAAGAGCTCATTCATGCGGGCGTGGGAGTTCTTCCAGTGAATAGCGGAGTCGTCCTTAGCCACGATAGCCTCAGCCTCAGAAACGATAGCTTCGCGGGCTTCGAGGGCTGCCTGGCGAGCTTCGGCACTCTCGGTCTTCTCTGCTTCCTCACGCTCATTGATCTTGCCAACCAGGGCAACTAGGCGTTCCTGCAGGGCGGCGTAGTCGCCCACCATGTTGCGCACAGCAACCTGCTGGCCCAGGTGGGCAGCTGCCTTCTGCAGGTCAGCGGCCTTGGCCTTGCGCTCTACACGCTCTTCGAGCAGGGCAACCTGGGCTTCAAAGTTCTCAAACTTGCGGGCGAAGTAGCCGAGGGCTTCGTCGGTAGATGCGCCGGGTACCTGGCCTACTGCGTATTCTTCACCGTCAACGATAACGAAAACGTGGCCGTCCTCGTCCACGCGGCCGAACTTACGGGCCTTGTCGAGGTCTACGTTGAGGGTGGTGTCGTCGGATTGGGTAGTCACCGCTATAACTCTTTTCGCATCAGTAGTTGGGGAGTAACCCCCGTTTAAGTAATGAAAAGTGCACCAGACCGGGCCGTATCGATAGGGCTGGTTGCTGCTTCGCGAAGAGGCGGCAATAATCTATCGGGCGCAGGTGGCGCAGTTACCAGCATAGCGTGTTTAGGGCAAAAGCAGGTGCAATTACCCGGCAGGTGCGCCTTCGGTCTAGTATTAAAGGGACTGTGCTCTGCTGCGAGACTGCTTGTTTCCCGAGGGCACGTTACCTACTTCGACCGTTTTCAACCGATAAAAGGGGAGCACATGGCTCGCAAACAATCGCTTTCTGGTTTTCCGGAGCACCTGCCCGAGGAACGCCTGGTAGAGAATTTTGTTCTCGATACTTTGCGAGAGACCTTTGAACTTCACGGTTTTTCGTCGATTGAGACCCGTTCGGTAGAGACCATCGAGCAGCTGCTGCGCAAGGGTGATATCGATAAAGAGGTCTACGCGGTCTCCCGTTTGCTTGATGATGCGGACGAAGCCCGGGGCGGTAAGAAGGAAAAGCTGGCCCTGCACTTTGACCTGACCGTGCCCTTTGCCCGCTACGTGGTAGAGAACGCCGGCTACCTTTCCTTCCCCTTCATGCGCTACCAGATTCAGAAGGTCTGGCGCGGTGAGCGCCCCCAGGAGGGGCGTGCCCGCGAGTTCACCCAGGCCGACGTGGACGTCGTTGGTGACGATGCCCTGCCCTTCCGCTACGACGTGGAACTGGCCCTGGTTATCGTCGATGCGCTCTCCAAGCTACCGATTCCCGACTTCAAGCTGCGCGTCAACAACCGCAAGCTCTCCGAGGGCTTCTACCTGGGGCTGGGCCTGACCGATACCGCGGGTGTACTGCGCAATATCGATAAGCTTGAAAAGATCGGTGCGGACGCCGTCGCCCAGCTTCTTAAGGACGAAGTAGGGGCCACCGACGAGCAGGCCGCTGCCGCCCTCAAGCTTGCCAGCATCCGCGCTGAAGATACCTCCTTTGCTGATCAGGTGCGCGCGCTGGGCGTCACCCACGACCTACTTGAAGAGGGCCTAGCTGAACTGACCGAGGTTATCGGTGAGGCAGCTAAGCGCGCCCCCGGCAAAGTAGTATCTGACCTTTCCATCGCCCGCGGTCTGGACTACTACACCGGCACCGTCTACGAAACCGTGCTGGTAGGCCACGAACAGCTGGGCTCTATCTGCTCCGGCGGCCGCTACGAGTCCCTGGCCTCAAACGGCAAGAAGACCTACCCCGGTGTGGGCCTGTCCATCGGCGTGACCCGCCTGGTGGCCCGCATCCTGTCCCAGGGCTTTGCCGAAGCAACCCGCAAGGTGCCCACAGCCGTCCTGATTGCCCTCACCAACGACGATATGTGGTCAGGTGCGCAGGACGTCGCCGACGCCCTGCGCGCCCGCGGTATCGCCTGCGAGGTCTCAGCCACCGCCGCCAAGTTCGGTAAGCAGATTAAGTACGCCGAGAAGCGTGGCATCCCCTTCGTCTGGTTCACCTCAGCGGGGGAGAATGGCGAACACACCCACGAGGTGAAAGACATCCGCAGTGGTGAGCAGGTAGCTGCAGACCCCGGCACCTGGACCCCGCCCGCCGACGACCTGCACGTGCGCGTGCTCCCTACCGCCTAATTCACACCCGTCCAACCGGTGCCAGGCGCACCACAACACGGTAAAATCGGGAGCAAACTGAACTTTAGACAGTGCCACCCGGTACCGTGCCCCATCGAAAGGAACTCAGTGCTACGCACTCACACCCTCGGCGAGCTAACCGCCGAGAACATCGGAGAAACCGTTACCCTCTCTGGCTGGGTAGCCCGCCGCCGCGACCACGGTGGCGTGGCCTTCGTTGACCTGCGTGACCGCGAAGGCGTCACCCAGGTTGTCTTCCACAACGAAGCCGACTTCGAGCACCTGCGCAACGAGTACGTCCTCAAGGTCGTGGGTGAAGTAACCCGCCGCCCCGAGGGCAACGAAAACCCCAACCTCACCACCGGTGAAATTGAGGTTATGGTCAAGGAGACCGAGGTTCTCAACACCTCAGCCCCCCTGCCCTTCCAGATTGATGAGCACGTCGAAGTGGGCGAAGAAGCCCGCCTCAAGTACCGCTACCTCGACCTGCGCCGCCCCGAGCCTGCCCGCCTGATGCGTCTGCGCTCAGAAGCGAACCGTGCCGCCCGCGAGGTTCTGCACGGCCAGAACTTCACCGAGGTCGAGACCCCCACTCTGACCCGCTCCACCCCCGAAGGCGCCCGCGACTTCCTAGTGCCTGCACGCCTGGCACCCGGCTCCTGGTACGCCCTGCCGCAGTCACCCCAGCTCTTCAAGCAGCTGCTGCAGGTGGGCGGTATCGAGAAGTACTACCAGATTGCCCGCTGCTACCGCGACGAGGACTTCCGCGCCGACCGTCAGCCCGAATTCACCCAGCTGGATATCGAAGCTTCCTTCGTTGACCAGGAAGACATCATCGACCTGGGCGAGCGCATCGTTGAGGCCGTCTGGAACCTGATTGACGTTAAGGTACCCCGCCCCATCGAGCGTATTACCTACAAGGACGCCATGGAGAAGTACGGGTCGGACAAGCCCGACTTGCGCTTCGGCCTGGAGCTCACCGAGCTGACCGACTACTTCAAGGACACCACCTTCCGCGTCTTCAAGGCCCCCTACGTGGGTGCCGTTGTGATGCCCGGTGGCGCCTCCCAGGCCCGCCGCACCCTGGATGCCTGGCAGGAATGGGCCAAGCAGCGCGGTGCTAAGGGTCTTGCCTACGTGCTGATTCAGGAGGACGGCGAGCTGACCGGCCCCGTAGCCAAGAACATCACCGATGCTGAGCGCGAGGGCCTGGCTGAGGCTACCGGCGCCAAGCCCGGCGACTGCATCTTCTTCGCAGCCGGTGAGGCCAAGGCCTCCCGCGCCCTGCTGGGTGCAGCCCGCGTTGAGATTGGCCACCGAACCGGCCTGATTAAGGACGGTGACTGGTCCTTCGTCTGGGTCGTGGATGCCCCCATGTTCGAGTCAGCAGCTGACGCAACCACGTCCGGCGACGTCGCCCTGGGCCACTCAGCCTGGACCGCTGTGCACCACGCCTTCACCTCACCCAAGCCCGAATACCTGGACTCCTTCGACGAGAACCCCGGCGAGGCCCTGTCCTACGCCTACGATATTGTCTGCAACGGTAACGAAATCGGTGGCGGTTCAATCCGTATCCACCAGCGTGACGTGCAGGAGCGTGTCTTCAAGGTCATGGGTATTACCGAGGAAGAGGCTCAAGAGAAGTTCGGCTTCCTGCTGGAGGCTTTCAGCTTCGGTGCTCCCCCCATGGGCGGTATCGCTTTCGGCTGGGACCGCGTGCTGCAGCTGATTGGTGGCACCGACTCTATCCGCGACGTCATTGCCTTCCCCAAGACCGGTGGCGGCTACGACCCGCTGACCGCAGCACCTGCACCTATCACTGCCCAGCAGCGTAAGGAAGCCGGCGTTGACTTCAAGCCTAAGAAGGACGGCGAGAAGTAACCGCCCCTTCCTAGTAGGTACCATCTAAACCAGAAATACCCACGAACTAGGTGGGTATTTCTGGTTTTTCTGGTCTTTTCTAGGGCAGTTGATAGGCTAGAACCGTCAGCCACCCTCCACACATAGGAGCACCCATGCGCGCAGTTCTTCAACGGGTTACCTCAGCAGCCGTCACCGTCGACGCCGAAACGGTGGGCGCAATCGACCGACCCGGCCTGCTGGTTCTGGTGGGTATTACGCATACGGACGGCCCCGCCCAGGTTGCCAAGCTCGCAGAAAAGACCGCCAACCTGCGGCTTTTGGCGGGGGAGCGGTCTGTGCTTGATGAGGGTGCCCCGGTGCTGGCAGTGAGCCAGTTTACCCTCTACGGGGACGCGAAGAAGGGGCGGCGTCCGTCCTGGTCTGCGGCAGCGCCCGGCCCCGTGAGCGAGCCCCTCTTTGATGACTATGTTCAGGCCCTGCGCGCCCTGGGGGTAACCGTTGAGACCGGCAGATTCGGCGCCGATATGCAGGTGAGCCTGACCAACGACGGCCCCGTTACCCTGATTCTCGATACCGATTCTCTCTAAGGTAAGTTCACCGTGGAACCCTCCCTCTTCTATTTTGACGATTCTCAGCCCGACACTGATAGTGAGCAGGTAGCGCGCAGGCGGGAGCGGGCTCCGCTGGCGGTGCGTATGCGTCCCCGAAATCTCGATGAGATGGTGGGCCAGAAGCATTTGCTGGGTCCGGGCTCGCCCTTACGGGTGCTGGCGGGTGAGGGCGGTGGGCCGGCAGGTCCTAGTTCGGTGATTCTGTGGGGCCCTCCCGGGACGGGCAAGACCACTCTGGCGAATGTGATTGCCGGGGGAGCAGGGCGTAAGTTTGTGGAGCTCTCTGCTATTACGGCTGGGGTGAAGGACGTGCGCGCCGTTATGGACCAGGCCCTTGAGGACCGTGATTTTCGCGGGCTCACCACTGTGCTTTTTCTGGACGAGATTCATCGTTTTACGAAGGCCCAGCAGGATGCCCTGCTGCCGGGGGTAGAAAACCGTTGGGTGGTTCTGGTGGCAGCAACTACCGAGAATCCCTCGTTTTCGGTTATTTCGCCCCTGCTGTCGCGCTCTATTCTGTTGACTCTGCAGGGGCTGACCGACACTGATATAGCTGAGCTGCTCCAGCGCGCGGTCATAGACCCCCGTGGTTTTGCCGGTGTGGTTGACCTCGATGATGAGGCCGCCGAGCACCTGGTCAAGATGGCCAACGGGGACGCCCGTAAGGCCCTGACTTCTTTAGAGGCGGCTGCCGCGGTGGCCTTTGGTGAGGCGGCGGACGCCGGGGTCGAGTATTCGGTCAACCAGCCCCTGCCGGTGACGGCTGAGCACGCGAGTTTGGCGGTCAACCGGTCAGTGGTTCGTTATGACAAGCAGGGGGATCAGCACTACGACGTCACCAGTGCCTTTATTAAGTCGATTCGCGGCTCAGACGTGGATGCCGCCCTGCACTATCTGGCGCGCATGATTGAGGCGGGGGAGGACCCTCGGTTTATTGCTCGCCGTCTGATTGTTCATGCCAGTGAGGATATCGGCATGGCTGACCCCACGGCCCTGACTGCTGCGGTGAATGCTGCCCAGGCTGTTCAGCTGGTGGGGCTACCCGAGGCTCGTTTGAATTTGGCGCAGGCGACAATTCATTTGGCTTCTGCCCCTAAGTCCAACGCTGTGTACCGGGCTATCGACGGAGCATTGGCGGACGTCCGCGCTGGCTTGGCTGGCCCGGTTCCGCTACACCTGCGCGATGGCCACTACCCGGGGGCTGCTGTGCTAGAGCACGGTAAGGGATATATCTACCCGCACGACCAAAAGAATGGGGTGGCTCGCCAGCAGTACGCCCCCGATGCTCTTGTAGGTAAAGCCTATTACACTCCTACGACCTTTGGGGCTGAGGGACAACTAGGGGAGCGCCTGAAAAAGATAGCCCGTCTACGAAAACTCGCCTAGTGAAAATCTGCAGAGAGGGAGGAAATCATGTACCCTATCGTTAACATCACATGAAACTTGGGCAACTAATTCTGCTTTTCCTAGCTTACGGGTATAAAATAGAGTTCGTTTAGATGTAGCCGTGAGAGAATTTTTGTTTCCTCAGATTCTAAACCTTTGTAGTATTTACACATCTTATTTCTCCCTAAATACTTTAAGGAAAAGTTACACATGACTCACGATTTTTCCCGACGCACCCTAGCAAAGGGTGCCGCTTGGGCAGCACCTGCTGTTGTGGCAGCTGCTGCCATTCCTGCGTATGCAGCTTCACCGACCTGCCCTGACGACATTGATGCTCAGGTCGATACGGTATTCCAGATTCGCCTGGCCTACCTGCCCAGCCTGACCAATACCACCATCCGCCTTTGGTACACCGCCGAAGTGCACGTCAATGGTGCGCTAAGCCTTTCTAACCTTAAGATTCAGACCACTAACGGTGGCGCTCTAGATGTTTCCGATCTACCCTTCGGCTTCGAGTTTGCTCAGCGTAATGTTGACACCTCTGAAGCTATTAACCGGACCTTGGGCGGAACTGTTGTTCGCGGCCTCCAGATTCCTACCAGGACCTCCGCAAACGGTCGTTGGAATACTCGTACTGGCGAGCCGAGTGCTACCCCCACTCCGATGAACGTGGATGACCCCAATGCTATCAATCAGCGTGACGTCTCCCATGGTTCCTCTTACGTCACTATCTACTCCGCTGATGGTCGTTACAACAACCTGGGCGCCGGCGAGTTCGGTGAAGAGACCGGTGTTGCCGAGGGTAACCACCTCAAGTGGATTTTCGTCATCAAGCCCAAGACTGATGCTACCAGCTCCGCAGCGCAGACCTCTCTCATTAACTCCCACTGGCGTAATGGCGGGTATGCTGGTGGCCGCATCTACACCTCTCTAGGTGTTCGCCCCATTGGCTTCCTGCCCCCCAGCTTCGACGAGGTCCGCGCCTCCGTTGGCTCCTCTGTTGACGAGGCCTGCCTGCTGACCGCCTACACCAAGCGCGTTGATATCTGGAACAACAGCAACGAGCGCTTTGCCGGTGCTACCATCAAGTTCTCTGGCTGGGCTCATGATGCCAGTGGTGACGTTAAGGCCGTTACCTACTCCGGTAAAGACTACGTCTGGTCCCACGAGATTGGTAACTTTATGGCTCTGCCGACCGCAGGTCTGAACGGTGACCGTTTTAACGCTCGTTACAGCAATGCCCGCGAATTCTTCGGCAGTGCTCTGGGTGGTCTGACTCAGGGTTACAATACTGGAGTGGGTAAGGAATTCACTTACCATGACGGTATCTGGTAAAGATTACCGCTAGCTTTCAGGAGCTACTGCTAGGTAACTAGCTCAAGGGGGTAGGGTTCTTAGGGACCTACCCCTTCTCTATATTCTTGAGATCAGGTTATGGCACACCTGATCTTTTCTTTTACCCAAAATTTTTAGTTTCCGTTTTAAATTTACTAGTCGGTAAACTTAAGAATGAGATAAATGTAACCTTGATGCCCCTCTGGGGACTTGCAGGATTTTTGTGCTAGTACGGCTGTTATCATATTTGGCTTTGACTAGGTGAAACTTCCCGCTTGTCCCCAGGGTGGTTGGTCTTGTCCTCATATTTATGGATAATATTTCAACAGCAATAGCGAAGGATCCCTGCTAGATTTTGAAATGCAAGAAAAAATCATCCAGGTAATTCATTTCTGAATCACACACCTTTAGATTGGATTTCTTATGAAGAAAACCCTATCCGCCGCAGCTCTCGGCGCCCTTGTAGCTACCGGTTTGGCCACAGCTCCCGCACAGGCAGCTCCCGCTCCCACTTCCGTTGACGTCTACACGAACGCCACCTCCTTCGCCCCGGTGCCCGGTCTGGCAACTATCGGCCAGCTCTATATCGGCAACTCCGGATCCGCCTCTGGCAACCTGCCTGGTGGAACCCGCTTCTACGTTACCGTTGAAGACATGAGCGGTGCCCCCGTCAAGCACACCTCCCTGACTCTGACCACCCCCACTTCAACCAAGATGAAGATTGCTCGCGTTAACTCCCATACCTTCATGGTGACCCTGCGCGGTGAGCTTGGCCCCGGTGAGCAGGTTCGCCTTGACTGGGCCCACGGACACTATCTTAACCACTCCAAGCGCAACAAGATTGTTGTCACCACCGACTACATCCCCAACAGCGCTCAGGACACCAACCCGGCCAACAACAGCAGCGTCTACGACAACTACGGCTTCGGTATCTAACGCCGATAATCTCCCCCTAGTGGGCTCACTGGGCTCCGAGTGCTGGAAGCACCCGGAGCCCACTTTTGTCTAAAGTCACAACTTCTTGACTTCTGCGGGGTTAGCCAGGGCACCTAACGGGTCTATATACTTAATTGCGACTGGCAGACTACTCAAAACGCAGCGTCTGCCCCGATAACGGGGCAGAAACTGATCGCCGGGTAGCTCGTAGTAACGAGAGTGCGGCTGCTCTCTACTCTCCACCGCCCAAACCGTGGGCGGTCTACCGGAGGCCAGACCACCAGAACAATGGCACACCCACACCCGTGGGAAACGCTCAGCGCACCACCGTATATGCGTTACGAGCCGTGCCAACCGCTAAAGAAAAGGAATACGAACTGTGGCAAACCACAACCGTACCCGCCGTACCGTGCGTCAGTCACGTGCCCTCGGCATCGCACTGACCCCCAAGGCAGAAAAGTACCTCGAGCGTCGTCCTTACGGCCCCGGCCAGCACGGCCGCAGCCGCAAGAAGGCTGACTCAAACTACGCCGTACAGCTGCGCGAGAAGCAGCGTCTGCGCGCACAGTACAACATCCGTGAAGCACAGATGCGCCGCGCCTACCTCGAAGCAAAGCGCATCGAAGGCCAGACCGGTAAGAACCTGGTCGAGATCCTCGAAACCCGTCTCGACGCCCTCGTCCTGCGCTCAGGTTTCGCTCGCACCATCGCACAGGCACGTCAGCTCGTCGTACACCGCCACATCATGGTAGACGGTATTCGCGTTGACCGCCCTTCCTTCCGCGTCAAGCCCGGCCAGCTCATCCACGTTCACCCCAAGTCAGAGAAGATGGCACCCTTCCAGGTTGCAGCCACCGGCGCACACCAGGATGTCCTGCCCGACACCCCTGCCTACCTGAACGTAGAGATCGAGAAGCTCCACGCAAAGCTCGAGCGAGCACCCAAGCGTGAAGAAATCCCCGTGACCTGCGAAGAGCAGCTCGTGGTTGAATACTACTCACGCCTGGCCTAATCACGCCAAGCTTAACCAGCCCGCTCACCTGCACCCACACGGGAACAGGGGAGCGGGCTGGCTCCTTAATGCCGTGTAAAGTAAGATTGTTATCAAATCGTGTCCTTCAACAGCCGGGTGACTCGGCAGAAAGCAGGAAAGCCATGAGTGGAGCAGATATCGCGGGCCTCATAGCCGCAGGCGTATTCGCGATCCTCGTAGCCCTGCTAGCCCTGCCCATCATCAAACTCGGCAAGGTCTTCGACGAACTCACCACAACCATCCGGTCCCTCAATAATGAAACCACCCCCCTCATCGGTGAAGTCACCAAAACCGTTGCCAGCACCAACGCCCAGATCGAAAAGGTCGATAACATCACCAGCAACGTTTCTGACGCCTCAGCAAACGTTTCCGCCCTCTCATCACTGGTCACCTCAACCGTAGGTCAGCCCCTCATCAAGGTCGCAGCCTTCTCCCATGGCATCCGCAAAGCAGTCAAGGGGGACGGCACCACTGCGACCGGTTCACGCCCGGCAACCTCAACCACCGCAGGGCAGGAGCGCCCCGGAACCTCACCCGAAGGTCACTAAATGGGACTGCTCAAAAACGTACTCCTCATAGCGGGCGGAGCCGCCGCAGGCTACCTAGCCACGCGCACCCGTACCTCAGCACCGGCATCCACCGACCTTGAAGTCTCAGCGAACCACCCCCTGCAGCGGTTCACAGCAGAAGGTAGCACCATGGCTCAATTCTTTGACTCAAAATACGGCGCCCCCTTCAAGGGTGCAGCCCTCAAGGCCATCAGCTTCGCCGCAACCGTCAAAGCGGGCATGGACGAAAAAGAAGCAGAACTCAAAGACCGCTTCGACGCCCAGATCAAGGACGCTCGCCCCGGCTCCCTCAACACCTGGCAGCAGGGGAGCGAGCCTCAGCACCTAGCGGGCAACCAGCTCATCGAATCTGTTGCCCTGCCCCCGGCCGGAAGCCTGGCAGAACGAGAAGCCGACATCAGACGCCGCCTAGAGCGCGATGCCGAACTCGGCAAAGACTTCTTCGCATAAGCGAACCACTCCAAGATTTACCACCAACCGAAGGAAGAAAGCCTCAATGCTCTCACAGGAAATCTCAAAGCGCTGGATCGAATTCTTCGAAAAGCGCGGGCACACCGTAGTACCCTCAGCGTCACTGGTTTCACACGAACCCGGCGCCATGTTCACCATCGCGGGCATGGTCCCCTTCATCCCCTACTTCCTGGGCCGCGAAACCCCCAAGTTCTCCCGCGCGGTGAGCGTGCAGAAGTGCATCCGCACCCTTGACATCGACGAGGTTGGCAAGAGCGCCCGCCACGGCACCTTCTTCCAGATGGCCGGTAACTTCTCCTTCGGCGACTACTTCAAGAAGGAAGTCATTCCCTGGGCCTACGAGCTGCTGACCTCTTCAATCGAAGACGGCGGCTACGGCCTCGACCCCGAACGTCTCTGGGTTACCGTCTACGAGGGCGACGACGAAGCCTACAATATCTGGGTCAACGACGTGAAGTTCCCCGCCGAACGCATCCAGAAGATGGGCATGGCCGAGAACTACTGGTCCACCGGCCAGCCCGGGCCCGCAGGCCCCGACTCAGAAATCTTCTATGACCGCGGCCCCGAATACGGTAAGGAAGGCGGCCCCGCAGCCGACGACGACCGCTACATCGAAATCTGGAACCTGGTCTTCATGCAGTACCAGCGTGGCGAAGGTACCGGCAAGGACAGCTTCGAGATTCTGGGTAACCTGCCCAAGAAGAACATCGACACCGGCCTGGGCGTAGAGCGCCTGGCCATGCTGCTACAGGACGTAGAGAATTTCTACGAAACCGACCAGGTACGCCCCGTCCTCGATGCCGCAGCCAAGCTCTCCGGTAAGAAGTACCACGGCTCTGAAAACGCAAACGACGAAGGCTACGAAGACGACGTGCGCATGCGCGTGGTGGCTGACCACATCCGCTCCTCCCTCATGCTTATTGCAGACGGTGTAACCCCCTCCAACGAGGGCCGCGGCTACATCCTGCGCCGTCTCATGCGCCGCGCTATCCGCGCCATGCGCCTGCTGGGCGTCACCGAGCACTGCCTGCCCGTCCTCTTCCCCGCCTCCAAGGACGCCATGGCCGGCGCCTACCCCTACGTTGTCGAAGACTTCGAGCGTATCTCCCGCATCGCCTACGCCGAAGAGAAGGCCTTCCTCAAGACCATCGAGTCAGGCACCACCCGCCTGGAAGAAGCTGTTGCTTCAGCAAAGGCAGCCGGTAAGGGTGAAGTCTCAGGTGCAGACGCCTTCGCCCTGCACGATACCTACGGTTTCCCCATCGACCTGACTCTCGAAATGGCTGAAGAAGCTGGCGTGAAGGTCGACGAAGCCCAGTTCCGTGCCCTCATGGAAGAACAGCGCCACCGCGCCCAGGCCGACGCTAAGGCTAAGAAGGGCAGCATGGCCGATCTCTCCGTCTTCCGCGAACTGGCCGACGAACGCGGCTCCATCTTCACCGGCTACGACGAACTGCGGACTGAAACCACCCTGCACGCCATCCTGGTCGACGGTGTTTCTGTACCCGCCGCGTCCGCAGGTCAGAAGGTTGAAATCGTACTCGACGAAACCCCCTTCTACGCTGAGGCTGGCGGCCAGGCCGCTGACACCGGCGTTATCACCGGTAACGGCTTCACCATTGACGTGTCAGACGTCCAGCAGCCGGTCAAGGGTCTCTCAGTGCACCGCGCAGTTGTGCGCGAGGGCGAGGTTGTAGCCGGCACTCCCGTTATTGCCCAGGTGGACGTACAGCGCCGCCAGGACGGCGAAAAGGCCCACTCCGGCACCCATATCATCCACGCAGCCCTACACCAGGTACTCGGTAACGAAGCAACCCAGCGAGGCTCCTTCAACAAGGAAGGCTACCTGCGCTTCGACTTCGCTTGGGGCGAGGGTCTCTCCGATGCTGCCAAGCAGGAAGTCGAAGAGGTAGCTAACACCGCTATCCGCGACAACTTCCAGACCATTACCCGCGAAATGCCGCTGGACGAGGCCAAGAAGCTTGGTGCCATGAGCCTCTTCGGCGAAAAGTACGGCGACACCGTGCGCGTGGTCGAAATGGGCGGCAACTTCTCCCGCGAACTTTGCGGTGGTACCCACGTCGGTTCAACCGCTCAGATTGGTTCTCTGACCCTGCTCACTGAGCAGTCCGTCGGCTCGGGCAACCGCCGCGTTGAAGCCCTGGTCGGCCTGGATTCCTTCAACCACCTGGCTGCCGAGCGTACCCTGGTCAACCAGCTGACCGGTTTGATGAAGGTGCAGTCCTCCACTGAACTGCCCGAAAAGATCAACCAGACCCTGGCCAAGCTCAAGGAAGCCGAGAAGGAACTGGCTAAGCTGCGCAAGGAAAAGCTGCAGGCTGAGGCCGGTAAGCTGACCGAAACCGCCCAGATGGTGGGTTCCGTCCGCACCCTGCTCCACAACGCAGGGGAACTGGACGCCAATGCCGTACGCGAGCTCGCCCTTGACCTGCGCTCACGCCTGGGTGAGGACGCTGCTACCGTAGCTGTTGCCGGTGTGAACAACGGACGTCCGGTTATTCTGGTTGCCACCAACCAGGCCGCCCGTAATGCCGGTGTTAAGGCGGGCGCCCTCGTCCGCATTGCAGCTGGCGTGCTCGGCGGCGGCGGTGGCGGTAAGGACGACGTCGCCCGGGGCGGCGGTAAGGACGCCACCAAGATTGACGAAGCCTTCACCGCTATCCGATCCACCATTTCAGAGCTGAGAGCCTAACCCAGTGACCTTCACCAGAGGCCGCCGCATGGGAGTCGACGTGGGCAATGCTCGCGTCGGCCTGGCCCTGTGCGACCCCGACGGCATACTCGCTACGCCCCTCAAGACCCTCCGCCGCGATTTGAAAAAGAACTCAGACCGGCGGGTACTTCGCAAGCTCATTGAGGTTAACGAAGTCACCGAAGTCTTCGTGGGGCTGCCCAAGACCATGCGCGGGGGAGAGAGCCCCTCGACCCTCATGGCCCGCGAGTATGCCGAGGCCCTGGTGCAGGAACTTGCTGCTGACGATGCCTCCGTGCCCGTGTGGCTGGTCGATGAGCGACTCACCACGGTGAGCGCCCACCGCTCGCTCCACGAGGCCGGAGTATCGAGCAGAGAATTCAAAACTATGGTCGACCAGGTTGCTGCCGTCAATATCTTGCAGCATGCCGTCGACACCCTTAAAGCTGGCCAGCATCTGGCCGGTTACCGCGTTGAGCTCACGATCCCTCACGATGAGCTTGATTCCAGCACCTCCAACGACGAAACGGAGAACCCGAATGTCTGAGAACTCGAGTTCTAGCCGCCCGCCGCGCCGCCGCACCAAGAACCAGCAGACCGATCTTGACGGCCTGCTGGGCTCAACCGAAGACGGAGCTAACGGTGGGTTCTTCACCGCCGTCGACGAAGAGGAATACACCGCAGCAGACCGTGACCGCACCCGCCGTCGCTCCCGCAACTTTGTGATTTCCGCAGGCCTTGTATTTGCGGTAGCCCTGGTGCTGGTCGTATCGATTCTGGCCCCCCAGTACGGCTGGTTCGAACGTAAGGATTACGCGGGCGAGGGCAACGGCACCGAAGTCACCTTCACTATTCCCGAGGGCGCATCAGCTATTAGCATCGCTAACTCTTTGGAAGAGCAGGGCATCATTGCAAAAGCCGACCGTTTCTTGGAGGAATACTCCAATAACGGCCAGGGCCAGTTCTTCCAGCCCGGTGAGTACAAGATGCAGGAAGAAATGAGCAGCTCGTCTGCCCTCAGCGAGCTCCTGCGTTTTGACGAGGCCAACACCAACTATGTGGCTGTTGCCCGCACCTGGCGTATGGACAAGACCTTTGAAGCTCTGGCCACCGGTACCGGTATCAGCGCCCAGGAATTCAAGGCCCTGTCCACCGACCCCACCCGCTTTGGAATTCCGTCTAAGTTCCCCACCATCGAGGGCTTCCTCTTCCCCGGCGAATACCGCTTCCCCAAGGACGCCGGTGCTGAAGAGATTCTGCAGATGATGGTAGATAACACCTTCAAGGCCCTGGAAGAGGCCGGAGTATCTGGCGATGACCAGATCTTCCACGTCATCACCGTCGGCTCAATTCTTGAGTTTGAGGGCCGCGAGGCTGACTACTACCCGATTGCCGGTGCTATTGAGAACCGTCTGAACAACCCCGATGGTGAAACCAGCGGCTTCTTGCAGTCCGATGCAACCGTTGCCTACGGCCTGGGTATTCAGAGCTACCACATCTCTACCGAGCAGAAGCAGGACGCCAGCAACAAGTACAACACCTTCTACTACCAGGGCCTGCCCGTAGGCCCCATCGGTTCACCAGGCCTGGCTGCCATTAAGGCTGCGGCGAACCCCGAGAAGAACGACTACTACTTCTGGGTCACCGTTAACCTCTTCACCGGTGAAACCCTCTTCGCTAAGACCTACGAAGAGCACCTAAAGAATGTGGAAGTCTACAACGACTTCTGTGAAACTCACGAGGGTGTTTGCTCCTAATGAGTCAGCAGGTTACCGGGTGCCCCAAGGCTTTTGTCTTGGGGCACCCCATTAAGCACAGCAAGTCGCCCCTGCTCCACCGGGCCGCCTACCGGGCTCTTGGCATCGAGATGGCCTATGAGCGGCTAGGCACCCGCGAGGACCAGCTAGCCGACGTCTTTGCCCGCTACACCCCCGAGCAGGGCACCCGCGGCTTCTCAGTCACCATGCCCCTCAAATCAGCGGTCAAAGAGCACCTGGATTACCTGACCCTCTTTGCCCAAGCAGTGGGCGTTGTCAACACCGTCTACTGGCGGCACGATGCTGATGGTCAGCTGGCCTCCTGGGGCGACAACACCGACGTGTCGGGTATCGTCAATGCCCTGCGCCAGGCCGGCTTCGTCTGCAAGCCCGCACGTGCTGCGATTATTGGTGGCGGTGCCACCGCCACCGCAGCCCTTGCTGCCTTGCGCGCCATGGGGGCGGACGGCGTCCGTGTCTTTGTGCGCGACGCTAGCCGGGCTCAGGGGGTTGCGGACGCCTCCACCCGCCTGGGTCTGCACCTTGACTTTCTGCCGATTGGCAGCTTCGCAAAAAGCTATGCGGAGTTTGATGTAACCGTTTGTACCCTGCCCGCGGGAGCAGCCGACGGGCTACTGGCTACCGCAGAACAGGGTGAATCTGCGGGCTACCTGCTCGATGTCTCCTATGACCCCTGGCCCTCGGTTCTAGCGGGGGAGTGGGAAGCTCGCGGCGGTACCGTGACCAGCGGCCTTGAGATGCTGATGTACCAGGCGGTAGACCAGGTCAAGCTTTTTACCGGCCACGATAGGAGCCACCCCTTACCCCGGCAGGAAGAAGTGCTCACTGCCATGCGTCAGGCGGTAGGGCTACCTGTTACAGGCTTTGAACCCGAATCGGTGAACGAATCAGTCTGGCTCACACGCTGAGACTACTCGTACCGAATCGTGAAGTAGCGGTTTGCTATCGACCGCTATTTTTGGAAATCTTAGAACACAAGACCCACAGGCAAACGTAAAGAAGGTTAGAGATGCTACGTTGGCTCACAGCCGGTGAATCCCACGGCGAAGCCCTGGTAGGAATTATTGAAGGCGTACCGGCAGGTGTCGAACTCACCAGCGAGATGGTGCGCGATGCTCTAGCCCGCCGCCGCCTCGGCTACGGGCGTGGTGCCCGCATGAAGTTCGAAGAGGACCGCGTACGTATCCTCGGCGGTGTCCGCCACGGTAAAACCCAGGGCGGCCCCGTAGCTATCGAAATCGCCAACACCGAATGGCCCAAGTGGGTTGATGTGATGTCATCAGACCCCGTTGACCCTGCCCTAATTGAGGGGCGCGCCCGCAACGTAGCCCTGACCCGCCCCCGCCCCGGCCACGCAGACTTCGCCGGTATGCAGAAATACGGCTTCGACGAGTCCCGCCCCGTCCTTGAACGTGCCAGCGCCCGCGAAACCGCAACCCGCGTAGCCCTGGGCGTTGTTGCAGCTCAGATTCTCAAGGCTCTCGGCGTAGAGCTGGTCAGCCACACCACCGCTATCGCCGAGGTGGCAGCCCCCGCTGACGCCCCGCGTCCTACCCCTCGCGATGTTGCTGCCCTCGACGCCGATCCCCTGCGCTGCTTCGACGCCGCAGCCTCAGAAGCCATGGTCGCTACTGTCGATAGGGCTCACAAGGACGGCGAGACTCTGGGCGGCGTGGTAGAAGTTCTGGCCTACGGCCTTCCCCCGGGACTCGGATCCTACGTGCACTGGGACCGCCGTCTCGATGCCCGCCTGGCCGCAGCCCTCATGGGTATTCAGGCCATCAAGGGTGTAGAAGTAGGCGACGGCTTTGAAACCGCCAAGCGCCCCGGCACCCGTGCCCACGACGAAATCGTACCCGGTGAGCACGGCGTCCAGCGCGTCTCAAACCGCGCAGGTGGTATCGAAGGTGGCATGACCATCGGTGACTTGCTGCGTGTACGCGCCGCCATGAAGCCCATCGCCACCGTACCCAAGGCCCTAGCTACCATCGACACCTCCACCGGTGAAGTTGCCCGCGCCCACCACCAGCGCTCAGACGTCTGTGCTGTGCCCGCAGCCGGCGTTGTCGCAGAAGCCATGGTCGCCCTGGTGCTGGCAGAAGCAGCCCTCGAAAAGTTTGGCGGCGACTCCATCAGCGAAACCCGTCGCAACATGGACTCCTACCTGGCAGCCATCCCCGAATCCCTGGCTTGGGAGTCCAACGTAGCAGGGTGGGACGCCTAACCATGACCCCCCGATCACGTGACCACGCGATCGACATGACCGAGGTGCTCGCACCCAACCAGGTGCGCGAGGTGCAAGAAACCTATATCGAAAAATCCCGCCCGGTCGTGATCATCGGCCCCATGGCGGCGGGCAAATCGTACATAGGAACGCACCTCGCGCGCTTCTATGGCTACAAGTTCCTCGACTCTGACCACCTCATCGTCGAAAAATACGGTGAGGTGTCACAAATCTTTGCCGACTACGGCGAAGCTGAGTTCCGCCGTATCGAGGCCGATCTTATCCGCGAGGTACTCACCTCACCTGCCCGGCGCAACACCATCTTCTCCCTGGGCGGGGGAGCGCCCATGACGCCGGAGGTAGCCGACGTACTCAAAGACGAGACCGTTATCTATATCAAGGTTGACGCCGAAACCGTAGCCCCGCGCATCCAGAACAGCAAAACTCGGCCCCTGCTCCAGCCCAACCCGGTGCAAAAATGGATCGAGATATTCGAGGCACGGCAGGACCGCTATGAAGAGCTCGCCAGCTACACCCTTGACGCCCGCGGCGGCAGGGGAATAGCCGACATGGCAGCCGAAATTCAGAACTTCATCATCAAGAACCGAAAGGGTCAAGCGTGAGCGACCAGGCCACCACCGTCATACCCGTCACCGGCACCCAGCCTTCAGAAAACTACGACGTTTACGTAGGCCACAACCTGCTCGGTACCATCCCCGAGATCCTGGGCAACCGAACCCAGCGCATTCTCGTCATCCATCCCCGCGCCCTGCGCTCTACCGGTGAACTGGTGATGGAGCAGATGCGCACAGCGGGTTTTGAGGCCTACTCGGCAGAAATTCCGGACGCCGAAGAGGGCAAGCACATTCAGGTTGCTACTTTCTGCTGGCAGGTACTGGGCCAAAACGACTTCACCCGCACCGACGCGATTATTTCCGTAGGTGGCGGCGCCGTCACCGACCTTGCCGGCTTTGTGGCAGCCACCTGGCTGCGCGGCGTCCGCGTCATCCACATCCCCACCACCCTGCTGGGCATGGTGGACGCCGCAGTCGGCGGCAAGACCGGCATCAACACCGCAGAGGGCAAGAACCTGGTAGGGGTCTTCCACCCGCCCGCAGCCGTTCTCTGCGAACTGGGGGTGCTGCGCACCCTGCCGCAGCACGAGCTGCTCACCGGTATGGCCGAAGTGATTAAGTGCGGCTTCATCGCAGACCCGGTGATTCTCGACCTGATTGAAGCGAACCCCAGCAAGATTCGGGACTCCCAGTCTGAGGTAGTGAGGGAACTCATCGAGCGCTCTATTCGGGTTAAGGCTGAGGTGGTGTCTGAAGACCTGAAGGAGTCGGGCCGCCGCGAATTCCTAAACTACGGGCACACCCTGGGCCACGCCATCGAACACGCAGAACGCTACCAGTGGCGCCACGGGGCTGCTGTAGCGGTAGGCATGGTCTTCGCCGCAGAACTGTCCCTCGCCGCTGGCTACCTTGATGAGGCAACCGTCGAGCGAACTCGCGCTATCTGTACCGCCCTCGACCTGCCCACCACCTACCCGGCAGATCGCTGGCCCAAGCTGCTTGAAACCATGCGCCGCGACAAAAAGGCTCGCGGCAACATGCTGCGATTCGTCGTGCTGGAGAGCCTGGGCAAGCCCCGTATTTACGAGGTACCCGACGACTCGATTCTGTTTATGACCTACCAGGAAATTGCCAGCTAGGTGTGAAACTCGCTAACTAATAACGCAAAGCGGCGGGTGAGCCGGTAGACTGGTCTACGGTTTACCCCGCAACGCTTATTGAAAATTTCAGTTTAGAGGAGAGTCTGTTGGCTACTACCGCAGATATCAAGAACGGTGTCGTTCTCAAGATTGACGGCAACCTCTGGTCCGTCATCGAATTCCAGCACGTCAAGCCCGGCAAGGGCGGCGCTTTCGTCCGCACCAAGCTGCGCAACGTCACCTCAGGCAAGGTAGTTGATAAGACCTTCAACGCCGGCGCCAAGATTGAGACCGCAACCGTCGACCGCTCCGACTACCAGTACCTCTACCAGGACGGCACCGACTACGTCTTCATGGACCTGAAGACCTACGACCAGATCAACGTCTCTGAGGTCACCGTTGGCGACGCCGCCAAGTACATGCTCGAAAACCAGACCGCAACCATCGCCATGCACGAAGGTTCACCCCTCTACATCGAGCTCCCCGCCTCCGTCGTCCTTGAAATCACCTACACCGAGCCCGGTCTGCAGGGCGACCGCTCCACCGGCGGCACTAAGCCCGCAACCGTTGAGACCGGCGCCGAGATTCAGGTGCCCCTCTTCCTCGAAACCGGCACCAAGGTCAAGGTCGACACCCGCACCGGCGACTACCTCGGCCGCGTCAACGACTAAGTACCGTGAATTCAAGAACCAAAGCTAGACTTCGCGCCCTCGAAGTCCTGTTTGAGGCCGATCAGCGCGGCGATGATGTCATTGACGTCCTGATTCGCCGCCGCACCTACACCTCAGCGCAGATTTCGCTCTACTCCGAGCAGATTGTTCGTGGCGTACGCGACCACGACGAAGAGATTCGCGAGTACATCGAAACCTACGCCCAGGACTGGACCATGGACCGCATGCCCAGCGTGGACCGCGTGGCCCTGCGACTCGGTGCTTGGGAGCTCCTCTTCAATGACGAGATTCCCGATGCCGTAGCTATCTCAGAGGCTACCGGCCTGGTTCGCCTGCTGTCGACCGACGATTCACCCAAGTTTGTGAATGGCCTGCTCGACCGCCTGCGCCAGGTGAAGCCCACCCTGCTGGCCTAGGCCCATAGGTACCATTTAAATCAGAAAAACCCACCAACGAGGTGGGTTTTTCTGATTTAAATGGTACCTACTGAAAACTGTCTCAAATTCAGCCGCGGTGAGGGGTGGACGTGATACATTGAGGTGTGACAGCAACCTTTAAGTCCGTCCTGTGAGGCGGGGAAGGAGACCGGTACATGACCGATACCACAGGTGTACCCACCGACGTATCTGCAGGAGCCCACCGGGTCATCCTGGAGTCTGCCGACATCGAGCGAGCTCTTACTCGCATCGCCCACGAAATTCTTGAAGCCAACAAGGGCAGCGAGAACCTGGTTCTCCTGGGTATTCCGCGGCGAGGCTTCCCCCTAGCCCAGCGTCTGGCCGATAAAATTGCCCAGACCGATTCCGGCTTTAATCCTGCTTTTTCTCTGGGGCAGCTCGACATCACCATGTACCGTGATGACCTGCTTTCAAAACCGGGGCGGACGCCTGAGCCCACCCGCCTGCCCGCAGCAGGGATAGACGGCCGCACCGTCGTCCTCGTTGACGATGTACTTTTTTCAGGGCGCACCATCCGCGCCGCCCTCGATGCCCTCAAGGGCTACGGCCGCCCCGAAGCCGTCCGCCTCGCTGTGCTGGTTGACCGCGGCCACCGCCAGCTCCCCATCCGCGCAGATCACGTGGGAAAGAACCTGCCCACCAGCACCCATGAATCGGTGAAAGTGCTGCTCTCATCCATCGACGGTGAGGACGACAAGGTGATAATTTCCCAGCCCGCCCACTCCACCACCTCAGCCCAGGAAGGAGGGGAGTAGCCGTGCGTCACCTGCTCGATACCAAGAATCTCTCCCTTGACGACGCCCTCAACATTCTCGATACCGCCGACTACATGGGCGAGGTCGGCCAGCGCGAAGTCAAGAAACTCCCCGTGCTCCAGGGGCGCACCGTGGTCAACCTCTTCTTTGAAGACTCGACCCGCACCCGTCTGTCCTTCGAAGCTGCCGAAAAGCGCCTGTCTGCCGACATCATCAACTTCTCGGCCAAGGGCTCATCTGTCTCTAAGGGGGAGTCCCTCAAAGATACCGCCCAGACCCTGGCAGCTATCAACGCCGACGCCGTGGTGATTCGTCACAGCGCATCGGGTGCCCCCCAGCGTCTGGCTGAAGCTGGCTGGATTGACGTGCCCGTGCTTAACGCC
>NZ_SPQC01000015.1 GCF_004569295.1 Rothia nasimurium | reverse complement strand
TAGGCGTTTTCAGCCCGCAGCTTTTCAACCTCACGGCGAAGCTTATCTTCCTCTGTGAGTGTCTTTGGTTTGGTGGAGCCTTTGGGGCGTCCTTTAGGTTTTGGCATGAGTGCTTCGTCCCCGCCATCACGCCATGCGCGTACCCAGTTTTTGACGAGGTTATCTGATGAGAGGCCGAATTCTTGGGCTAGGTGCATTCTAGATTCGCCCTTGAGGTTTCGGGTAACGACTTCTTTTTTGATGTCGTAGGGGTAGTGCTGTTTGGTTGGTTTTTCCATAAGGCATAGTGTGCCATGGAGTTTGTAGCGGCGTTCGAGTGCTTCTGCGGCGTAGCGGGAGATGTTGAGTTCTCTGGCTGCTGCTTTGCTTCCTGTGCCTTGTTGGAAGAGGTGGATGAGTTGTTCTCGTTGGTGTTGGGTGAGTGAGCTTCGTGCTCGCATAGGAGATGCTCCCCATTAGTTGGTGACTGTTTTTTAGTAGTCCAACTTATGGGGAGCAGTTCACACAGGCCGGGGCTGTTTTTAGTTAATCTCAACAATCACCGGGGCGTGGTCTGAGGCGCCCTTGCCCTTGCGCTCTTTACGGTCAATTTCGGCGCCCACAACCCGCTGGGCCAGCGCGGGGGAGTAGAGCTGAAAATCAATGCGCATCCCCTCGTTCTTGGGGAAACGTAGCTTGGTGTAGTCCCAGTAGGTGTAGGGCACGGTGATATGCTCACGAGCCACATCAGCCAGCCCCAGAGGCTCTTCAAGAAAAGCCCTAAAGGCCGCCCGCTCAGGCTCGGTCACGTGAGTCATCTGGTTTTCCCTAAAGAAGTCGATATCCCATACGTCCTCATCGAGCGGGGCAATATTAAAGTCCCCCACCAGGGCGAACTGTGCTGCGGGGTCCTGCGCTAGCCAGCTGGCGGCGTCCTTGCGGAGCTCCTCAAGCCAAGCCAGCTTATAGGGCATGTGCGGGTCATTGATACCGCGGCCGTTGGGCACGTAGAGGCTCCAGACCCGAACCCCGCCGCAGGTGGCCCCGATTGCGCGGGCCTCAACGACGGCGTCCTCCCCTGGCTTGCCAAAAGCCGGCTGGTTGGTGAAGGTGCGCTGAATGTCCTCAAGCCCCACGCGGGAGGCCAGAGCCACCCCGTTCCACTGTGACAGCCCAAAATGGGCCACCTCATAGCCCGAGTACTCAAAAATCTCGTAGGGGAAGGTCTCATCGGTGGCCTTGGTTTCTTGGATGGCTAGGACGTCTACGTCGCTGCGCTCTAGCCAGTCTTCCACGCGATCGGCGCGGGCACGGATAGAGTTCACGTTCCAGGTAGCAATTTTCATGTCACTAGCCTAGCAACCCACCTACCCCCCCCCCACCCTTAAAACTGCAAGTGCCTGTCACAGTAAGCAGGGCAGCTGCATTTATGACAGGGTACTTGCTGTTTTGGAAGTCACTGGAATAGGCTGGAGCCCGTGGGCGTTAGGTTGCTAGAGCAAAACCCGCCCCACCTCAAACGAAAGAGCATGTATGGCAGCGCCCCCCGCTATTGAATTCCGGTCTGTCACCAAGAAATACGGTGACACGGTGGTGGTAGACAACCTTAACCTCAGCATTCCTCGGGGGAGCATCACGGTTTTTGTGGGCCCCTCGGGCTGCGGTAAAACGACCTCCCTGCGCATGATTAACCGCATGGTAGAACATACCGGCGGGGAGATTTTGGTGCGGGGAGAAGTCAACACCTCCGGCCCCGCTCACGAGCTGCGCCGCTCTATGGGCTATGTGCTGCAGCAGGCGGGGCTCATGCCCCACCAGAGCGTGCTCGATAACATCACCACCGTGCCCCGTCTCAAAGGGGTGGCCAAGAAGCAGGCCCGTGCAGAGGCCCTAGAACTTCTCGATACCGTGGGCCTAGACCGCGCATCTGCCAGCAAGTACCCGGCCCAGCTATCGGGTGGTCAGGCCCAGCGCGTGGGGGTGGCCCGAGCCCTGGCGGGGCAGTCAGATATTTTGCTCATGGATGAGCCCTTTAGCGCCATTGACCCCGTGGTGCGGGCTGACCTGCAGCAGAGCCTTCTCGACCTGCAGCAGAAGCTCCAGCGCACCATCGTCTTCGTCACCCACGATATCGACGAAGCTGTGCTCCTGGGGGACTACATTGCCGTCTTTGCCCCCGGCGGCACCATCGCCCAGTTCGGCACCCCCGAAGAGATTTTGCGGGCCCCGGCCTGCGACTACGTCGCTTCTTTTGTGGGGCGCGACCGCGGCATGCGCCGCTTGACTTTCGCCGGGGCGGGGAACGTGGCCGTCCGCCCCTGCAAGCCACTGAGGCCGAGGGCTGGCAGCTGAGACTAGCGGACGGACGCCCCGACGGCTGGGTCACCGGCGGCCGGCACCTGCCCGGTGGCTCCCTTTTCGTGCAGGGTGGGACCCTGCGTGATGCTCTGGATTCGGTGCTGTCGTCCCCCTCCGGCTGGGGTGTGGCGGTTGACGAACAGGGTCTGGTCCTGGGCCTGCTGGAGGCCGATAACGTGCTCGAAGCAACCCGGCAGGAGCGCTACCTGCGCTACGGCCTGGAAGCCCCCTGGGCCCGTGCTAATGGGGCCGATACGGGCCGAGAGTCCACCGACGAGACCCCCGGTAGCGGGGCGTCCGCATGAGCTGGTTTCTAGCGAACCTGCCCTACATCGGGCAGCTCACCACGCTGCACCTGGCGCAGTCGGTAATCCCGGTAGTGGTGGGCTTTGCCCTCGCCCTACCCCTGGCCCGCCTGGCTCTGGGGCGACGGGCGGACGGACGTTCCACCGAGGCCTACACCACCGGCGGCCAGGTGCGTAAAGGGGCGGTCGTCAACGGCGCCGCCCTGCTCTACACCGTGCCCTCACTAGCGCTGTTTGTGCTCATGCCCCTGGTGCTGGGCACCTCCATCACCTCCCCGCTCAACGTTTATGTGGCGCTGACTATCTGCGTGGTAGCCATGATGGTGCGCAGCGCCGTGGACGCCTTTGAATCGGTCTCACCCATCACCCTCGAAGCCGCCACAGCCGTGGGCTATACCCCGCTGCGCCGCTTCTGGCAGGTTGAGCTACCCCTGTCGCTACCCGTCATGATCGCAGGTTTACGCGTTGCCCTGGTCTCGAATATTTCTATGGTGTCGGTGGGGGCTGTCATTGGCATCCAGTCCCTCGGCACCCTCTTCGCCGATGGCCTGCGCCGGGACCTACCGGCTGAAATCATCACCGGAATCCTGCTCACCCTCGTCCTTGCTCTCGTGCTCGACCGCCTGCTGGCCCTGGTCGGCGCCGCACTCACCCGTTGGAGGAACCCATGATTTTTCAGGACGTCTGGGCCTGGTTCACCGCCCCCGGCGCCTGGGCGGGCACCGGCGGTATCTGGCAGCGTCTTGGCGAGCACCTGGCCTACTCTGGCCTGGTGCTGCTGGTCGCGACAGCTATCGCCCTGCCGCTCGGTGCCTGGGTGGGGCACACCGGCAAGGGGCAGAACCTGGTTGTAGCTCTCACCGGTGCCCTGCGAGCCCTGCCCACCCTGGGCCTGCTCACCCTCTTTGCTCTCTGGCTGGGACTGGGGCTGACCGCCCCGGCACTTGCCCTCGTCATACTGGCTATCGCCCCGCTCCTGGCGGGCACCTACGCCGGTATTGCGGCTGTGGACCCCGTTATTAAGGACGCCGCCCGCGCCCAGGGCATGACCGGCTGGCAGGTGCTCACCCGGGTAGAAATTCCCGTGGCCCTGCCCCTCATTTTTGGTGGTATCCGTAACGCGGTGCTACAAATCATCGCAACCGTCACCGTGGTTGCCTACATCAACCTTGGCGGGCTAGGGCGCTACCTCATCGATGGGCTGGCAGTGCGCGACTACACCCGCATGGTCGCGGCCGTCCTGCTCGTTGCCGCCCTCGCCCTGATCGTCGATGCTCTACTTGCCCTTGTGCAGAGAGCTCTCACCTACCCCGGACTAAGGTAAACACCCATGACATTACCCCACCTCACCCGACGCTCCCTCTTCACCGGGGCAGGACTCGCCGCCGGGGCTCTAGGCCTTTCCGCCTGCGGTCTTGACGGCTCCACCGCCTTTGGCAGCGGGAGCACCACCGGCACCATTACCGTGGGCTCAGCCGACTTCACCGAATCGCAAATTATCGCCGAAATCTACGCCGCCGCCCTGCGCACCCGCGGCCTAGACGCCACCACCAGCCCCGCTATTGGCGCCCGCGAAGCCTACCTCGGGGCTCTCGGTGAAGGTACCGTCTCGGTGGTACCCGACTACTCCGGCAACCTCCTGCTCTACTTCGACGCAGAGACTACAGCCATCACCGCCGAAGAAATCGTGCAGGCCCTCCCCGCTGCCCTGCCCGAGGAGCTGGGCGTTCTGGCAGCCTCGCAGGCAGAGAACAAGGACTCCCTGGTTGTCACCGCCGCTACCGCCGAAGAGCACGGTCTGACCAGCCTGGACGACCTCACCGCCCTCAGCGGCCAGCTCAGCCTAGGGGCACCCCCGGAATTCGCGGAACGAGCTTACGGCCTGCCCGGCCTAGAGCGCCTCTACAGCTTTACTCCGGCGTCCTTCGAGCCCATCAATGACGGCGGCGGCCCGCTCACCGTCTCAGCCCTGGCCGACGGCACCGTCGACATTGTGGACCTCTTCTCCACCGACCCCGCCATCACCGCCAACAACTTCGTGGTACTTGAGGATCCCAAAAACATGATTCTGGCCCAGCAGGTATTACCCGTCATTAACACCCACCAGGTCTCGGTAGCAGCCGCCCGCGTGCTCGACGAGGTGTCCGCCCTACTCACCACAGAGACCCTGATTGAACTGAACACGCGCGTCTCGGGCACCGAAAAAGCAGCCCCCGCCACCGCCGCGGAGGACTGGGTGAGCGAAAACTTCGCGTAACCCGAGATTCTTGGCGGACGGGCTTACGTTTGCTGCCTCCTAAAAAGCAGGTGCCCCCGGCATAACTAGCCGAGGGCACCAGAACGTGCGGCGGGCGTCCGCGCTCTTAGATTGCTACGGGGAAGCTCTGCAGCTTACCGCCGATCATGGTCTCAAGCACGCGAATTACCTGGCAGGAGTAGCCGAACTCGTTGTCGTACCAGACGTAGAGAATGGCGTTATCGTCACCGGAGGTGATGGTAGCCAGGCCGTCTACTACACCGGCGGCGCGGGAGCCCACGAAGTCGGTTGACACGACCTCGTGTGAGTCGGTGTAGTCAATCTGGCGGCGCAGGTTGGAGCGCAGGGAGCGCTCGCGCAGCAGGTCGTTGAGTTCTTCCTTAGAGCCGACGGGCTTGTTGAGCTGCAGGCTCAGAATAGCCATGGAGACGTCGGGGGTGGGGACGCGAATAGCGTTGCCGGTCAGCTTGCCCTCGAGCTGGGGCAGGGCCTTGGACACAGCCTTGGCGGCGCCGGTCTCGGTAATCACCATGTTCAGGGCAGCGGAGCGGCCGCGGCGGTCACCCTTGTGGAAGTTGTCGATTAGGTTCTGGTCGTTGGTGAAGGAGTGTACGGTCTCAACGTGGCCGCGCTTGACGCCGAAGACCTCGTCCATAACGGCCAGCACGGGGGTGATGGCGTTGGTGGTGCAGGAGGCCGCTGACAGTACGGTGTCGCTATCTTCGATGATGTCGTCGTTGACGCCGCAGACGATGTTCTTCACGCCCTTGCCGGGAGCGGTGAGCAGGACGCGCGCAGCCCCCTTGGCCTGTAGGTGGCGGGAGAGGCCGTCCTTGTCGCGCCAGCGGCCGGTGTTATCGACCACGATAGCGTTTTCAATGCCGTGGGCGGTGTAGTCGACCTCGGCCGGGTCAGAGGCGTAGATGAACTTGATGGGGGTGCCGTTGGCGATGATGGTGGAGTTCTCTTCGTCCACGCGGATAGTGCCCTTGAAAGCGCCGTGGACGGAGTCGCGGCGCAGCAGAGAGGCGCGCTTGTAGAGGTCATTGTCGGTGTTCTTGCGAACCACAACGGCGCGGAGCTTGGGGCCGGAGCCGGTAGAACGCTCCAGCAGAATGCGGGCCAGCAGGCGGCCGATACGGCCGAAACCGTAGAGTACGACGTCCTGCGAGGTAGCCTCAATCTGGCCCTTCTTACCGACGACGGGAGCCAGTTCTTCCTTCAGCCAGGCCTCAAGATCACCGGCGCCAGAAGCCTCAAACTTGCGCTGCAGGCTGGCCAGACCCAGCGAGCAGGCACCCAGGTCGAGGGTGCTCACAATTTCAAGGATCTTCAGGGAATCAGCCGGGTTCAGCTCAACATCATCAATCTGACGGGCAAAACGGTGAGCCTTCAAAATCTGAATAACAGACTTATTGATTAGGCTGTGGCCGTGAATAGAGACAACCACATTGTTCTCTCGATTCAGCTTGCCAATCAAGGGGATCATAGCTTCGGCTTCAGCCTCAGAGGCAAGCCACTGCTCGTGAGCGTTGTCGGCAGAAATAGTCATGGTGTGACCTCTTCCTCGATGAGTAGCGTCATTGAACTCATCGGTTAGCAGCGCGGCGGTGCGCTGGTAGCTGGTGACTGGCGGCCCACACCCCGATTTGTGCACGGGCACGACGGGCTGGTGGGCACTACAGACATAAGTTTATAGTTTGTTCTCTCACATGTGGAGTTTGTGACGCGAGACTTCTCTGAGGCAGGGGCCACAGCCGGTAAAATAAGGGCATGCTCACAGTCATTGGCGAAGCCCTCGTAGATGTTGTCCAGCGCCCCGGCGCCGAATCCCACGCCCACCCCGGCGGTTCCCCCATGAACGTTGCCGTCGGCGTCTCCCGCCTGGGCCACGAGGCCCAGTTCATTGGCCGCTACGGCAAGGACGCCTACGGTGAACTTATCGACGCGCACCTGCGCGCCTCGGGCGTCCTGCTCCCTGTCGGTGCTGACGCCAAAGAGACCTCCGTTGCCCAGGCAACTATTGGCGAAACCGGCGCCGCTGAGTACGAGTTCGATATCGACTGGTCACTCGACGCTGCCCAGGCGGCGCTCGACGAGGTGGGCAAGAATGCCACCGCAGTGCATGTGGGTTCTATTGGCGCCATGTTGGAGCCCGGTGCGTCCGCTGTGCTCAACACCGTCAAGCAGGCAGCCCCCCACGCCCTGATTTCTTACGACCCCAACTGCCGCCCCTCCATCGTGCCCGACGCTGCAGAAGCCCGCGCCTGGGCTGAGAGCATCGTGCGCCACTCGGATGTGGTGAAGGCTTCTGACGAGGACCTGCTGTGGCTCTACCCCAACCGCACCCTGGAAGAATCAGCTCGGGCCTGGCTGGAGCTAGGGGCCTCCCTGGTGGTTGTAACCCGCGGTGAAATGGGCCCCTGGGCTATCACCCGTAAGACCTCGCCCGACGGCATCGCCCTGCCCGCCTACCGGGTAGAGGTCGCCGATACCGTGGGTGCAGGCGACTCCCTCATGTCAGCCCTCATCGCGGCCCTGCTCGATCGCGACATCAAGGGCCAGGGCGCCCGCGCCGCCATTGAGCTGCTGAGCAAGGACGACCTCAAGGAAATCCTGGCTTTCGCAGCGGTTGCTGCCGGCATCACCGTCTCCCGCGAGGGCGCTAACCCGCCCAGCCGCGACGCACTGAACGCTGTGCTCTACCCGCAGGGTTAGTTCCTCCGCTCCCCTCCCCGAGGGGACCGCAAAACTAAAGAAGGACCGCATATTTTGCGGTCCTTCTTTAGTTTTCAGGTCCCTTTTCGTGAGGGGTGGTAGTCAGTAGACTGGTGAGTGCATAGCCAAAGCCCATCAACGACGAGGAGGCCCCCCATGCTCAACCGCGAACCCTACGCAGAGCTGCCTGACCTACCTACCTTTACGCTGGCGTCCGCCGATATCACTGAGGGAGAGACCCTGCCCCGCGCCCAGGTGTCCGGGATGATGGGCGCAGGCGGCGAGGACGTCTCGCCCCAGCTGTCGTGGAGCGGCTTCCCCGCAGAAACCAAGTCCTTTGTGGTGACCTGCTTTGACCCGGACGCCCCCACCCCCTCAGGTTTCTGGCACTGGGCGGTTTCGAATATTCCCGCCTCGGTCACCGAACTGGCCACCGGCGCCGCCGAAAACCTGCCCGAAGGGGCCCTAGGACATCTCAACGACGGCGGTACCCGCGGTTTCATTGGCGCAGCCCCGCCTGCTGGCCACGGCCCCCACCGCTACATCTTCTGCGTCACCGCCGTTGACGTGGAAAAACTCGACATCGACGAAAACGCCAGCCCCGCCGTGGTCAACTTCAACCTCTTCTTCCACGGCATCGCCCGAGCCTTCTTAACGGCGACCTACGAAGAAGAGAACTAGAATCTTCTCTCGCCAGAATCAGCAGGCTCGCGCTTGCTGCCGACCCTCTCGCTGGTTCGCTAGCTGGCTCGCAGGCTCGCCAGATTCGCGCCGAGATTTATTTTCCTCGCGCGCTCGGAATCTCGGTGCTCATCACAAGCGATTCACGCCAGCCGCCGAGCCAGCAGCTTCGCTGCGAGCCTGCTTCACCTGCCCCCTTTGAATAAGCCTCTAGAATGTAAAGCATGATTAAACTGATTGCCAGCGACCTGGACGGCACCCTCATCGGGAGTGATTTCAGGTTCCGCCCCCGCACCCTGCAGGCCCTGCACGCGGCGGCGGATGCTGGCGTCCGTATCGTCTTTGTGACCGGCCGCCCCCTGCGCTGGATGGCTCCCGTGCTGGAACAGCTCGGCGAGGAGTGGAATGGCGAGAACTCTTTTGCTTTCTGCTCTAACGGTGCGGTGACGTTCGATATTGCCCGCTCACAGGTGGTTGCCACCCGCACTATTAGCGGGGCTGAAACTCTGGCTCTGCACGCCGAGCTGGAGCAGGCTTTCCCGGGGGCTCTTTACATCGCGGAGACCTTGGAATATGTCTATGTGCAGGGAACCTATGACCCGCACGTTCAGGAAGACACCAGTAAGGTGGTCGAGGGGCAGCTGGAAGAAATCCTGGCGCCCGACGCTGAGATGGTTAAGTATCTGCTGTTTCGGGATGGTGCGGTACCTGCTGACCTATTGGCCCATGTGCAAGAAATCGTGGGGGAGCGGGCATCGGTAACGCGCTCTGCCCCCTACCAGCCCCTGGTGGAAATTGCGCAGCGGGGGCTGAATAAGGGTCGGGTTCTGGCCGACTTCGCGGCCTCTCTGGGCATTAGCCCAGATGAGGTAGCTGCTTTTGGCGACATGCCCAATGACTACGAAATGCTGGACTGGGCGGGCCACGGCTATGTGATGGCCTCGGGCCTGCCGGAGCTCAAAGACCGGGTGGGGCGTATCTGCCCGGGGTTTGAAGAGGACGGCGTTGCTCAGATTATCGAGCGCATGCTGGCTGAACGCGAGGGGTGGCAGGCCTAAGTTACTGGCCGGTAATATACTGGTTCCCATGCCTTCACACGCATTTTCATCGTCTTCGCCTGACCACACCCAGATTTACGCCCATAGGGGGCTCGCTATAGGCCAGGCTGAAAACACCGAGGGAGCTTTCCGCTGTGCCCTCGATGCCGGGGCCCACTGGCTCGAAACCGACGTGAACACCACCGCTGACGGCCAGGTGCTGATTTTTCATGACCCAACCCTCAACCGCCTTGTGGGCCGCCCCGGCCGGGTAGCTGAGATGACCTGGGATCAGCTGCGTGACTTGAACCTGGTGGACGGTGGTCAGATTTCCCGCCTGCGCGACATGCTCGAGGCCTTCCCAGAGACCCGCTTCAATATTGACCTTAAGGACGCTGGCTCGGCGGCCGAGGTTGCCCGGGTGCTGGTAGCTGCCGGTGCGGTAGAGCGGGTGCGACTGGCGTCCTTTTCGGAGCGCCGCCTGCGGCAGGCGCACCGGGCGGCCCAAGATCTAGGGGTGCAGATTCCCCTGAGTGCCTCGCAACCGGCCTTCACTTTTTTCTATGCCCTATCGCGCATACACCCTAGTCTGTGGAGTTTTCTCAAGCCCTTAACCCGCAGGTTCATGCTTCCCTTCGACGCGGTTCAGGTTCCTGCCTATCATCGGGTCGCTGGCCGCCGTCTGCGCATTGTTGACCGCAAGTTGGTGGCTGCTGCCCGCCGGGCCGGGGTGGAGGTGCACGTGTGGACGATCGACGATGAACGTACCATGCGGGAACTCATCGCCCTGGGGGTCAACGGAATCGTCACTAACCGCACCGACCTGCTCGTGGGCGTCCTCGCCTCCTAACAGCAACAAGGGGACCGCAAAATCAAAAAGGGACCGCATAATATGCGGTCCCTTTTTGGAAATCTGGTCCCCTTGCAAGCGCTCCGGGGCAAGGGAGAGACTAGTGGACGTCTCCCTTAGCCTCGGTCGGAGTCAGCGGCTCCGGGTGGGCCTTCGACGCCTTATTGAGCGCCGCCATCAGGTGGTAGACCACCAGGGTCGCGGCGGTACCCAGGGCAATACCGGCGAACTGTAAATCGCCAATATCCCAGGTGTAGTCAGCAATACCTACAATCAGGGCCACGGACGCGGCGGTCAGGTTGACCTGGTTCGAGAAGTCCACACGGTTCTCAACCCAGATACGCACACCCAGCATACCAATCATGCCGTACAGCACGGTGGCAGCGCCGCCCAGCACACCGGCTGGCACAGACGCCACGGCCGCACCGAAGACCGGGAAGATCGAGAGCAGGACGGCGAAAATCGCAGCAACCCAGTAAGCGGCGGTGGAGTAGACCTTGGTTGCCGCCATAACACCGATATTTTCGGCGTAGGTGGTGGTACCTGAACCGCCGCCGGCACCGGCTAGGGTGGTGGCGAGGCCGTCCGCCATGAGGGCGCGGCCGGAGTACTTGTCGAGATTATCCCCGGTCATGAGGGCAACGGACTTCACGTGACCGATGTTCTCGGCAACCAGCACCAGAATGACAGGAATGAAGAGGCCTGCCAGGTTCCAGTGGAATTCGGGGTGCTGGAAGTGGGGTAGACCAATGAGGCCTTCGGCTTCCCAGGTCTGCTGAATCTTCTCAAACTTCACTTCACTACGCAGCACAGCGGTGATGTAGCCAATGATGACGCCCAGCAGAATCGACAGGCGGCCAATCATGCCCTTGAAGAGCACCGAAATCAGGATGATGGAGCTCAGCGTCACCAGGGCGGTAACGGGTGCTTCCATGAAGTTATTCTTGGCGGACGGCGCCAGGTTGAAGCCAATCAGGGCCACGATGGAGCCGGTGACGACCGGGGGCATGAGTTTGGTTAGCCAGCCGGTTCCGGCGACCTGAACAATCAGGCCAACAATGAACAGGGAGACACCGGCCATGACGATACCGCCCAGGGCGCCGCCGGGGCCGTACTGGTTGGTGGCCGCCGCAAGGGGTGCGATAAAGGCGAAGGACGAACCCAGGTAGGAGGGCACGCGTCCTGCGGTTATCAGCAGGAAGAGCATGGTGCCGATACCCGAGAAGAAAAGGGTGGTGGCCGGTGGGAAACCGGTCAGCAGGGGCACCAGGAAGGTCGCACCGAACATAGCAACGACGTGCTGGGCGCCGATACCGATGGTGCGGCCCCAAGTGAGGCGTTCGAGGGGGCGGACGACCCCGCCCGGGGTGATGTTCTTGCCGTCGCTGTGCAGGGACCAGGCGAAGCCAAGCTGGGAGCCCTTTTCGGGCTGGGAACCGTTAGACATGAGATGCTTTCGCAGTGTGTGGGTAAATCGTCCTTATTTTACGCCGTGGAAGGGGCGCGCGGACGCCCGATAGCGGGGAATGTGGTGTGATTTAGGTAGAGACGCGTGCTTTGGCGCCGTTTTTATTTTCCCCTGGGAAAAATGAGCTTTGGCTGTTCTTTAATACCAGGCTCCGGCTCGCCATATTTTTCCATTAACTTCACCTCGGATAGCAGGATTAATGAGGGCTTTAGCTATGCTTAGTGCCTCATCATAAGACTCGGGTGCTTTTCCCTTCTTTACTTTTCGGTTCGTATATAAAGTCTTCCAGGAGTCAGGGCAGAGTAGCCCTTCGGTATACCGTGTGAGTCCGCGTTCGAGACGCTCGGATTCTAAAGCCGTGTGAAGCTGGGTGCCTTCAATCGTTTCCGTTAACGCTATATGGACGATATCAACCAAATCTTTGACTCTAGTGCTTGGATTCTCTTTGCTCAACTGCTCATAGGTTTGCATCGTGGCAGCTACCTTGTCAGCTAAATAATCCACTATCGGGTAGAGCAAAATCAGTGGAAGCTCTGTTTGTAAAGCATCTTCAAGCGGTTGTGCGCGTCTTTCTTCTAGCTCACCGGTCACCTGGCAACCCACCACTACATCAATTGAAATGGGGTTGGGGACTCTTCGACCAAACTCATTCAAAAGGTGAACCCGAATGCTTGTGCTCTGCGGTTGCCTGAAACCGTTATACGGCCAGGATCGCTTTCACATTCGAAACTGATATCAAACGGCGCAGTTGATATCTCTTTGAGGGCCTCCTTGAACTCTTCAACTGCTTTCTGGATATCTTCCGCACTCTGATTAAAAATATCCAGATCACGAGTAGCTCTTGCATTAGGGTCTCTCCAGACGAGGGCCGTGCCACCCTTCAATACCCATCTCTTATCTGTATTTGCGAAGAAGCGGGCGAGCACAATACTGCGATGATAGTGTTCTACCCGTTCAGCTTTAGAAATCGTTGCAAACTGCACTCTGCCACCATTAGCAGAAGCTCTACCCTGGCGGTAACTTCTCGGCTCATGATTCATCTGTGGTCTCCTGCGGTTCTGCTACTTTTGCGGAAAGCGAGGTCTTGGAGGTGGGTAATTTTCTGTGATGTTGTGAAGCATTAGTTCAAGCTGCTGGCTCCACATCTTTGCTACCTGTTCGCTGACGTCCGGGAAACTTTGTCTAGCGATATCCTGGGCAAAACTTGCTTGCTCCACTTCATTCGAAGCTGCTGAGAATAGGGCTGAGAAAATAGTTGACCCGTTGATCCCATAGACCTTTTCGAAGCGGGCAGATTCCTTGTGCAGTCTCTGCCAATCAACATCAAGGTTCTTTTGAACCGCTCCCAGTAGCAGAGCGCTGACGTGTTCTAGCTCTTCGCCATCGGCTAGTAAATCAAGCACGGTGCGAGTAACTGTAGTTATTCGTATCCCCTGTACTGTTGCAAGATCAGCGGCAGGAATCGTCCGTACCCGGATATGAAGGTCATCCGCCCTTGATTGTTTCCGTTGCGGGGAGAAGAACTCATGTTTGTAGGTCATGAGGTTGCCGACTCCAAACACATGCGCGGCTGATGAGGTTGCGGCCACGGCGCATGCATCGTCAGCCAGGCGTTCTGCTACTGTTTTGGCTGGATCAAGTGAAAGCCAAGCTGCCCGTAAATCTTCGAGGTTGTCGCTCTGAAATGGCTCCGTGGAGTAAACCCCTCTGCGTACCTGACGGATTCTGCCTGCCTGTGCTAGACGATGGACCTTCAAACGTGCCAGGTCCAGATTTTCGGCCTGTGCAGTAGTGAACAGGCCGTACTGCTCAGCTGCAATTTCTCTTACTTCCTCAAAAGCCATGCTTCAATTGTTGCACATAATGAAACATATGCAGACAGTATATGGGTAAAGGTGAAAGAGTGGCATGGCGTATGGTCATGCTTGCGCCGAAGAGTGGGAAATATGTATCAGGGTTTGCACCGTACGGACCGCACAGAAATAAATGAAATATTACAGGCTCTATGAGACCGGGGTCATCGACAGGTAAACTAAGTATGCCTACTCTTTAAAGGAGAGAGTCTTGCCGTCCTTGCCCCGCGGGTGACGGCTCCTACCGCCGCTGACCCTAAGGGCCGATACGTGACCACAGTTCTTGCGCTTTTCCTGCTCGTGTCCATAGTGACCCCCTGGCTTTACCGCCGCATGGGCACCTCAACCTTCTACCTGCTGGCCGCGATTCCAGCTGCCGTGCTCGCCCTGGTGCTGACCAAAACCGGTCAGATTCTCGGCGGCACCCCTTGGAGCGAGAGCTACCAGTGGATTCCCGAGCTGGACATGGCGCTTACCTTCCGCATGGACACCCTCTCGTGGGTCATGAGCCTGCTGGTCCTGGGCGTAGGCTCCTTGGTGCTCTTCTACTGCGCCAGCTACTTCAAGCACTCCACCGGCGATAACGGCCAGTTCGCGGCCTACCTCTTCGGCTTTGCCGGTGCCATGTTCGGTCTGATTACCGCAGATGATTTCATTCTCATGTTCATCTTCTGGGAAATCACCACCATTCTCTCCTACCTGCTCATCGGCTATTCCCGCCACCGCCTCTCAGCCCGCCGTTCCGCCCTGCAGGCCCTCACTGTCACCACCGCAGGTGGCCTGGCCATGCTGGTCGGTATCGTCATGCTGGGCTACAGCCTGGGCACCTACTCCCTGGCTGAACTCGTGGAGCGGGGCCCGAGCGTCCTCGCCGCCGCCCAGGAGGGGCACGGCCCTCTGACCATGGGCATGCTCTCTGCCGCCCTCGTGCTGATTCTCTGCGGTGCCCTCTCCAAATCAGCGATCTTCCCCCTGCACTTCTGGCTACCCGGCGCTATGGCCGCCCCCACCCCGGTCTCTGCCTACCTGCACGCGGCGGCGATGATCAAGGCCGGTATCTACATCCTGCTGCGCCTGGCTCCCGGCTACGGCGAGGTGGCTATCTGGCAGAACGTCCTGATTATCTTCGGCGCCTTCACTATGGTGTTCGGCGGCTGGGCTGCTCTCAAACAGACCGACCTCAAGCTGATTCTGGCCTACGGTACCGTCTCCCAGCTGGGCTTCCTGGCCCTGGTGATCTCGGGGGGAACTCCAGACGCCATCTACGCGGCTATGGCGCTCATGGTGGCTCACTCCCTGTTCAAGGCGACCCTCTTCCTCTCGGTCGGTATTATCGACCACCAGTCCGGCACCCGCGACATCCACAAGCTCTCAGGCATCTACCGCCGCGCCCCTAAGCTGGCTACCGTCGCCACCATCTCAGCCGCCTCAATGGCGGGTATTCCGCCCCTGGCCGGTTTCGTGGCCAAGGAATCGGTGCTCGAAACCTACCTCTCCCACACCACCGGCTGGCAGGGGGCAACCACCCTGATTGCTATCGTCCTGGGCTCCATTCTCACTTTCGCCTACTCAGCCCGCTTTGTTTGGGGTGCCTTCGCCGTCAAGCCCTACGCCTACATGCACAAGGAAGGCGTCAAGTACTGCCGCGTAGAAAAGGGCACTGCCGACTTCGAAGAGGTCGACAACGGTGATATCGATATCAACACCCGGGCCCTTGCCCGCAACCGCCGCGGCCAGAAGCTCAGCCCCGACACGGCCTTCCACCCGGTCTCCTTCACCTTCCTCTTTGCCCCGGCGGTGCTGACCGTCCTGACTATCGTCTACGGCCTCTACCCCGAGCCGGTGCACCTCTTCGTCAAACCCTTCCTCAAGGCCTTCCCCGAGACCGCCACCGAACTTGAACTCCACCTGGCTCTGTGGCACGGCGTCACCCCGGCTCTGCTGACCTCCCTGGTCATCATGGCCATCGGTACCCTGCTCTTTATCTTCCGCAAGCAGATTGAAGAGCTACAGGGTATTCTGCCCTCGGCTCCCAGCGCCTCTATCGTCTACCGCGACGTGATTGACGGGCTCGACCGCCTGGCCGTGTGGGTCACCGGTATGACCCAGCGAGGCTCCCTGGGCTTCTACCTGGGCGTCATTCTGATTACCGCTGTGGTGGTTCCCTTCGCTGCCCTCTTCATCAACGAGACCCCGCCGCTGGCTAACGTTCGCGTTTCTGAGTCTCCGGCCCAGTGGTCGATTGCCATCGTCATGATTGTGGCGGCCCTGGTCGTGGTCTTCGTGCGCAAACGCTTCTTGGCCATCATGATGGTCTCGGTGACCGGCTACGGCATGGCTATTCTCTTCGCCCTGCGTAGCGCCCCCGACCTGGCGACCACCCAGCTGCTGGTTGAAACCATCGTGCTGGTGGCCTTCGTGCTGGCTATGCGCGTGCTGCCCCGCCAGATTCCCCGCATCCGCTCCAAGGACGGTAAGGACGGCGCCCACAAGACCCTGCGCGTCATCATCGCCCTGGGCTTCTCGGCCCTCATGATGGCCCTGGCCATGTTCACCTTCTCCTCCCGTTCCCTGGCCCCCATCTCGCTTGAGATGCCCCGCCTGGCCTACGAAATTGGCCACGGCTACAACGTGGTCAACGTGACCCTGGTCGATATGCGTGGCTGGGACACCTTTGGCGAAATCTCGGTGCTGGCCCTGGCCGCTACCGGCGTTGCCTCCCTGCTCTTTATCGAAGGACGCGCCGACTCGGCGTCCGTGCGCAGGCTCGACACCCAGGCCATGAAGAAAATCGAGAGCTCCTTCGCCAAGCGCACCCAGATTACTGTGGCCCAGCGCGTGGCGGGTCAGTTCTCCTCGGTAGAGCGCGACCCCTTCATCGTGGCTGGCCGTACCCTGCCCCCGGAATCTCGCTCGATTCTGCTGGAGGTCATGACCCGCCTGCTCTTCCACACCCTCATCATCGTCTCCTTCTACATGCTGATTGCCGGCCATAACCTGCCCGGCGGCGGCTTTGTGGGTGGCCTGATGGTAGGTCTGGCCTTCGCCGTGCGCTACCTGGCCGGTGGCGGCGCGGAGCTGCGGGCGGCGTCCCCCTTCTCCGCCGGAACCTTCCTGGGAGCTGGCCTGGGCATCGCCACCCTCTACGCCCTGGCCCCGGCCCTATGGGGCGACCCCATCTTCTCCAGCTACGTGCTGGACTTCTGGCTGCCGGTCTTTGGCGATGTCCACTTCGTCACCGCCACCATCTTCGATATCGGCGTCTACCTGCTGGTCATCGGCCTGGTGCTCGACATCCTGCGCAGCCTGGGTGAACGTATCGACCTCAAGCTGGTGGCCGAGCGCCGTAAAAAAGAAAAGCAGGCCCGCGACAAGGCACGAAAGGCATAAACCATGATTATCGACCTCAGTCTGATCCTGGTCATGGGCGTGCTCTACGCCGTGGGGGTCTACCTCATTCTTGACCGCTCCATGACCCGCGTGCTCCTGGGCCTCATGCTCATGACCAACGCGACCAACATCCTGATTCTGCACGCCGGCGGCCCGGCCGGTCTAGCCCCCTTCTACAGCAAAGACATTGCCGCTGAAGACTACTCCGACCCGCTTCCGCAGGCCCTGATTCTGACCGCTATCGTGATTTCTTGTGCGGTGACCGCCCTGATTCTGGGTATTATCTACCGCTCCTGGCTACTCTCTAAGGCCGATGAAATCACCGACGACGCCGAAGATATTCGCGTGGCTGGGCAGGAGGCCTTCGATAAGGAAGAGGACGCCGCTGCCGAGTTCGATGCCTCGGAGTTCGACGCTGACGAAGCGACCCGCGAAAAAGAATTTATTGAAGCAGAAGAGAAGAAGAAAATTAGCCAGACAAGCGCCCAGCAGACCGTCTCAAAGAAGGGGGACTAGCCCGTGGATATCGCTATCGCCCAGCTCGCCCCTCTCTGCATCATCATTCTCTTCCTGGCCGCCGCTATCACCTTCGTTTCGAAGAAGGACAGCGTGCAGCGCGTCATCGCCTTCGCCGCGGTAGCTATTACCCTGGTGTTCGAGGCCCTGCTGCTGGCCGCAGTGTGGGACGCAACGCCCCAGACCGTGCATATAGCAGGCTGGGAGGCCCCCTTCGGCATCACCATGGTGGTTGACCAGCTCTCAGCTCTCATGCTGGTGGTCTCCTCGACTATCTCGCTGGCGGTGCTGGTCTTTGCTACCGGCCAAAACCTGCAGGACGAGGACGACGAGGTACCCATCTCGGTCTTCTACCCCACCTACCTGCTGCTACTGGCGGGCGTGTCGAACGCCTTCTTGGCGGGTGACCTCTTCAACCTCTACGTGGGCTTCGAGATCCTGCTCATGGCCTCCTACGTGCTGATTACCATGAACGCCAACACCCCGCGTATTCGTGCGGGTGTGACCTACGTGGTGGTTTCGGTTGTCTCGTCCATGCTCTTCCTCACCGCCATCGGCTTTGTCTACGCCTCGGTGGGCACCATCAACATGGCCGACCTGTCGCTCAAGCTGGGCACCCTGCCCGAGGGTACCCAGATGCAGCTGCACCTCATGCTGCTGATTGCTTTCGGTATCAAGGCTGCGGTCTTCCCGCTCTCCCTCTGGCTACCTGACTCCTACCCCACAGCCCCGGCGCCCGTGACCGCCGTGTTCGCGGGCCTGCTCACCAAGGTGGGCGTCTACGCGATTATCCGCACCGAAACCCTCCTCTTCCCCGAAGGACGCCTGGATACGCTTCTGGGGGTCGTGGCAGGTCTGACCCTGCTCGTGGGCATCTTAGGTGCCCTGGCCCAGGGCGATATCAAGCGTCTGCTCTCCTTTATTCTGATTAGCCACATCGGCTACATGATCTGGGGTATCTCGCTGGGTAACGAGCTGGGGCTGACCACCGTGGTCTTCTACATCGCCCACCACATCGTGATTCAGACCGGCCTCTTCATGGTAGTTGGCCTGGTAGAACGCCGAGCTGGCTCGACTAACGTGCGCCGTTTGGGTGGCCTGATGAAAACTGCTCCCGTCCTGGCCCTGCTCTATTTCATCCCCGCCATCAATCTCGGCGGCATCCCGCCCTTCTCCGGCTTCATCGGTAAGATTGGCTTCATTGAGGCGTCCGTAGAGAACGGTAGCGCCCTGGCCTACATCAACGCGGGCGTGGGCGTCCTGGTCTCCCTGCTGACCCTGCTGGCCCTAGCCCGTGTGTGGAACAAGGCCTTCTGGCGCCCCGCCAAGGAGGCCGAAGAGCCCACCCCCGAACTGGTCATGGCCGAGCACTCCGATGACCCTGCCCATTACGAGACCAAGCCGATTCCGGCGTCCATGATGGCCTCCACCGTCTCCCTGGTCGTGGTGGGTGTGCTCATTACCCTCTTCTCAGGCCCCCTCTTCCAGCTGGCAGATAACGCCTCAGATAACCTCTTCAACCCCGACGTCTACATCAGCTCGGTCTTTGGCCCCGACGCCCCCAAACGAGCTGAGTACCTCGAACAGCAAATCGTTGATAACCACTCCCAGGAGGTGAACCAATGAAAAAGCCCACCCTCTCGCGCGAGAGCCTGATTCACGCTATCCCGCCCTTCCTCTGGCTGGTCTTTGTCTGGTGCGCCCTCTGGCAGGATTTTTCCCTGCCCTTTATCGCCTTCGGCGCGGTGCTGGCGGCCCTGACCATGTCGGTCTTCCGGCTACCGACTCTCTACCTGTCGAACCGCTTCAACATTTTCTACGCGGCGCGTTTTGTGGTGGAACTCTTCTGGAATATCGCCAAGGCCTCGATTGTGGTGATGTGGCTGGCCATGACCTTCCGCCCGCCCCTGCGCAACTCGGTGGTTGCCGTGCAGCTGCGCACCCACTCAGACCTGCTACTGACCGCCGTTTCGCACACCATGTCGCTGATTCCCGGCTCCGTGGTGGTTGAAGTGGACCGCTCCCTGTCGGTGCTCTACTTCCACGTGCTCAACACCTCCACTCCCGAGGAAATTGAGCGATTCACCCGCCAGGTGGCCTATTTCGAAGACCTCATCATCAAGGCCGCCGGTAGCCGCGAAGAGTACGAAGCCCTCAAACAGGACGAAGAAGCCGACCGCACCGCCAGCCGAAAGGAGCACGCATGACCTGGGCTATCTGGGCCACCGGCCTGATTCTCACCCTAGCCACCTGGGGCACCGTCTACCGCATCTGGAAGGGCCCCGCCCTGCTGGACCGCGTGCTCGCCAGCGACGTGCTGCTCTCAATTCTCACGGCCGCGCTCTGCGTGCTCATGATTTATACCGACAGCCAGTTCTTCCTGATTCTGCTGGTGGCCCTGGCCATGATCGGCTTCGTGGGGTCGGTGACCGTGGCCCGTTTCGCAGATAACTCCAAGGCGGACGAGAGCACCCCGGTATCCCGTCTGCATGAAAGACGCCCCCGCCGCCGCTCCCGCAAGAAGGGCAGCAAGTACGCCCTCGGGGAACTGGCAGAAGACACCGATAAGCAGGGGCACGATGGCGCCCACCCCGTGCGGGCGAGCAAGGATCTGGGGGAGTAGACCGTGAATCTTGATACCGTTTTCGATGCTCTGACCATCATCTGTATGATTCTGGGTGCCTTCATGTCGCTGGGCGCCGCTATTGGCCTGGTGCGCTTCCCCGACCTGCTCACCCGCCTGCACTCGGGCACTAAACCCCAGGTTTTCGGCATGATTCTCATGCTGCTGGCTGTGGCCTTCCACTTCCGTTCCCTGGCGCTCCTGCCCGTACTGCTGGTTATCCTGCTCCTACAGATGCTCACCATCCCCATCTCGGGGCACATGATGGGCCGCTCCGGCTACCGCAACAAGCACTTCCGCAAGGACGACCTACGCCACGACGACCTGCGTGCCCTGGTCGATGAGGTGGAGGGGAACTAGCGCCTACTGCGGTCCTCGCGCACCTGGGCGCCGGGGAGCTTGCGGGTCAGCTCCCTCTCAAACCGCTGTTGCAGGGTAAAGGCCGCGGCGGGGCACCCCCTGCAGGCCCCATCCAGGTAAACCCACACCGTGTCGTCGGCGACGCGGGTGATGTCAATGGTGCCGCCGTGGGCACCAGCCAGCGGACGCACGTAGCGCTCCAACACTTGGGGAGCCAGCTCCTGTAGGAGCTGCTGGTCGGCAAGAGACACTGCCCCAGCAGAAGTCTCTTCCCGGGCGCCTTGCCGGTCAGCCAAAGCCGGTGCGACGGCGTCCTCAACAGCTCTGCGTACCTTCCCCGCAACGCCCTTCCAAGCCTCGGGGGAGTGAGCCAGCGTTAAGATAGCGCCGGGCTCTCCAGCTACGCTCTTGAGCGTCCCGTCTGCCACCAGCTCCATGAGCGGGGACGCCGGGTGCGAGGCCACCAGCGCCAAATCACCGGGGTAGTCCGGCAACACCCAGCGCACCTCAGCCGGGTGGTCGGTAGCTTCAGGGTGCAAAAGAACTCGCACGCCTAGCCCATCACCCACAGGGTAAGAGCGCGCGCCAGCCAGGCCCCACCCCAAGCCAGTGCAAACATGTAGACCAGGGTAAAGGCCGGCCACTTGAGAGAGTTCGTCTCACGCCGCATCACAGCCAGGGTAGAAACACACTGCATAGCAAAGGCGTAGAAAACGAGCAGGGACACCAGAGTCGGGGGAGTCATCACCTTCTCCCCGGCGTGCTCACCCGATGTGTAGGTCATGGCGGCAAGAGCATCGCCGGGGTTCTCGGTATCTTCTGCCGCAACCACCTGGCCCATGGTTGACACAAAGACCTCACGTGCCGCAAAAGAACCAATAAGGCCCACGTTAATGCGCCACTCAAAACCAAGCGGCTCAAAGACCGGCTCAACAGCCTTACCAATAGACGCAGCGTAGGAATGATCAAGCACATAGGCAGCAGCCTCAGCCTCGCCCATGCCTTCGGGCGCCTCGCCCTGCGACGGGAAGGTCATCAGACCCCACAGCACGGTCGTGGCAATCAAGATGATAGTGCCAGCCTTACGGATAAATATCCACACCGGAGTCCATACAGCCGTCGCAAGCGCCCGAGGTGCAGGTAAACGGTAAGGTGGCATCTCCAGGTAGAAGGGCAAGGTGCCGCGGCGCAAAATCGTTGACTTGAAAAGGGCAGCAACCAGCATTGCAGCCAGCCCGCCTAACAGGTACATGACAAAGAGTACCGCCCCCTGGGTGCTAAAGGGCCCCAGCCGGGCGTCCGATGGTACGAGCAGGCCGATGAGCAGCACATAGATTGGCAGACGAGCCGAACAAGTCATCAGCGGCGCAGAAATAATGGTTGCCAGACGATCACGAGAGGACGGCATGGTACGGGTCGCCATAATCCCGGGCACCGCACAGGCCATCGACGAGAGCATAGCAACAAAGGCCCGCCCATCAAGCCCCGAATAAGCCATGACGCGGTCCGTCAAAAACGCTGCCCGCGACATATACCCCACCGACTCCAAAAGAGAAATCAGCAGGTACAGCAACATAATCTGCGGGGTAAAGACCAGCACACCGCCCATGCCCCCGATAAGGGCCGTATTCACAAAATCAGCCAGCACCGGGTTAGAGATGTTGGCGCTCGCCGCCTCGCCCAAGGCAGCGAAAAGCTGCTCGATGGCGTCCTGCGCCGGAACTGCCACCGTAAAGATGGTCTGGAAGAACAGGAACATGACCGCAAAGAAAACCACTGTGCCCAGAACTGGGTGGAGCAGGTAGCGGTCGATACCTCGGGTGACCTTGTTAGGCGCCGGCGGGCGGTAATCGCTGACCGAGAGCACCGAGTCAATCCAGGAACTTAGCTCTCTAGGGTCTTCTAGCGGGGGCTGCACCAGCAAGGTCGACCAGGAGGTGGCCTGAGCTAGCAGACCACGGACATCCTGAATACCGCGCCCCTTGTGAGCCACAACCTCAACGACCGGAACACCGAGGGCCTGTGAAAAGCGCTGGACGTCTATATCGCCGCCTCCTGCCCGCAGCTCATCAACCATGGTGAGCACCAGGGCGGTTGGCTTGCCGAGAGCTAGGGCCTGCCCGAGCAGGGCAAGGGAGCGGCGCAGGGTGGTGGCGTCCGCAACGAGCAGGAGAGCATCTGGCACAGCTTCGGTCCCTAGCTCGCCGCGCAGGTGGCTGAGGACGACTTCTTCGTCGGGGCTCGCCGGGGTGAGGGCATAGGTGCCGGGCAGGTCGGTGATTGTCACGGGGCCGGACGCCGTGCGGGCGGTTCCGCGGGAGCGGGTGACCGTAACGCCGGGGTAGTTGCCGGTTTTTGCGCTCAAACCGGTGAGGTGGTTGAAGAGGGTGGATTTGCCGCAGTTGGGGGAACCAATCAGGGCAACTTCAGGGACGCCGGTGAGTGTGGTGCTCCCAGTTTCAGCGTGACAGCTCATGGGCTAGCCGACCTTGACGAGGGCAGCCTGCTGTTTACGCAGGCAGATATCGGTGTCGCAGACCCGGAACATGAGCGGGGAACCTAATGGCGCCCGTCGCAGGCACTTAATTTCGCTACCAACCCGGAACCCTAAATCGTGGAGTCTTTGAATAACCGTCGGGTCTGCGCTGTCGCAGAAGCCTTCGACCGTAAAAATCTGCTGGGGGTGGGCGCTAGCGAGTGTGCTGCCGGCAGCATATACGGGGGCGGATTCGCGCTGTGCTAAGAGAGTCATGAGAGCATCCCATCTAGAAAAATAAGGCACCCGTTAGGGGTGAACTTAGGTTATCTTAAGTATCATTTTTCTCTTCTGAAGCACTTTTGTCTATTAGGGCATGAAAGTTTTCTTATCTCTGGTTGGAGCGGGCGGAGACGTCCGGTGAAGCAGGGCGGGGAACCTGCCCACGCATGTCCGTCCGCCCCTACTCCTGCAAGGGGACCAGAAAACCAAAAAAAGGACCGCAAAATATGCGGTCCTTTTTTGGTTCTGCGGTCCCCTTTCAGAAGAAGCGGGAAGGGCAGAAGGTTAGGAGGTTACGGCGTTCTTCTTTGCCTTGCGGTAGAGGGCCCAAATAACCAGGATGAAGACGACCGGGGCCAGGTAATAGCCGCCGCCCTCGACCCACTGGTCACTGAAGACACCTAGGATATCGGGGTTACCCGCTGCTGCGATAATACCGGCGTTGACCACGCCCCACAGCGACTCGCCCACAATCATGCCGGTTGCTACCAGCACGCCCATGCGCTCGGCACCCTCAGCATTGCGCTGCTTGGAGGCCCAACGGTTGTAGAGGAAGCCCAGCAGGGCGCCGACGGGAATGATGAGGGTCAGAGCGATAGGCAGGTACATGCCCATACCGACCGCCAGGGCAGGCAGGGAGTACTTACCCTTGGTGGTAGCGGTCAGAACCTCGTTGATGGCAATAATAACCACACCGATAATGGCACCCAGGCCCAGCAGCTCCCAGTTGAGGGAGTTGCCGAAGATGCCCTGAGCCACGCTGGAGAGCAGGGCAGCCTGAGGAGCCGAAAGGGCCTCCTCGCCAGCGCCGGGGGAGCCTGCGAAACCGAAACCGGTCAGGAGCAGCTGCAGAACAGGCGGGATGATGGCAGAGCCGAAGAGAACACCGACAATCAGGGCAACCTGCTGTTTCCAGGGGGTGGCACCAACGAGCTGACCGGTCTTGAGGTCCTGCAGGTTGTCGTTAGAAATCGTGGCGATACCGAAGACCACAGCGGCGGTGAAGAGGGTGTAGGCGACCAGGGAGGCGGTGTCTGCATCGTTGCCGATAACGGTCTTGATGAGTAGGGCGGCAGACAGGACGACGATGATGCCCACACCTGAAATGGGTGAGTTCGACGCACCGATGAGACCCGCCATGTAGCCACAGATAGAAGCTACAATCAGGCCCACGAGCAGCACGTAGACGATGGAGAGGACGATGAGGGTTCCGGTGTGGTGGGCAATGGCGGTGTCTTTGATGAAGAGCCAGAGCAGCAGGCCAACCGGGATCATGGCGCCGATGGTTACACCGGCGACGGCGGAGAAGGGGATATCGCGCTCGGTGATGTCAACGGTCTGGCCAGCCTGGCGGGCGCGGGAAGCTACTAGGGAGTCCTTGATGCCCTTGATGATGGGGCCGATGATTTTGACGAGGGTCCATATCGCTGCAACTGCCATGGTGCCCGCGCCGATGAAGCGGACGTCCTGGGAGAAGGTTGAGGAGACGACGTCTGAGATATCGCCGGACGCCGGCAGCAGGCCTGAAGTGCGCATGGGCAGCAGCACGCCGTAGGAGATGAGCAGGCCAACGATCATGGAGATACCGACGGCCAGGCCAACCAGGTGGCCAACGCCGATAAGAGCCAGGGAGAAGGAGGTGCTGACCATGGTGCCACCCGCGCCGAGGCGGAAGAACTGGGTGAAGCCGCCTGCTACTGCCTTCAGCGAGGTCAGGATAGCGAAGCCAGCAGATGCCAGTGAACCCCACACAATCATGCGCAGGCCCTTTTGGTTTTCTTCTGCAGAGCCCTGGTCGTTACCGACCTTGAGTACCTCAGCCGCTGCAACACCTTCGGGGAAGGGCAGATCTGAGCCGGTGACCAGCGCACGGCGTAGGGGGATGGAGTAGGTAACACCCAGGACGCCGCCGATAGCGCAGACAAAAGCGGTGGTCCAGTAGGGGAAGCCTGCCCACCAACCAATCATGACCAGGCCGGGCAGCACAAAGATAATTGCAGAGAGGGTACCCGCTGCTGAAGCAATGGTCTGCACAATGTTGTTCTCCATGATGGAGTGGTTCTTGAAGTTGCGCAGAATCGCCATGGAAATCACGGCGGCGGGAATGGACGTTGCGAAGGTGAGGCCAACTTTCAGGCCCAGGTAGACATTTGCGGCGGTGAAGACCAGGGTAATCAGACCACCGAGGATGACGGCGCGAAGGGTAAATTCGCGGACGGGGCTGGAGGACCCAGTGGGGGCTGGTGCCTCTGCTTTGTGTGAGGACAAGATCAACTCGTTTCCGAAAATGTGCCAATGATGGTGCGGTTCAGGTGATGCTGCTTCTGAAGCCAGCCTCAACAATACTCCTGTGGCTTGGCATATTTAAACTTCAGTGTGCATATATGCATGCTTCTGTTGGGTCTGCGCACGGCGGTAGCTCTTTCGCGAAAACGTAAAGGGCAGGGGGGATAGGGCTTAGCGTACGCCTGCCATCTTCTTCACAATCCACTTATTGAGAGCGAAAATGACAATACCCGTTGCAATCGAGATAAGGCCCATAGCAGTGAAGTAGGGAACCTCATTTTCTAGTGAGTAGAACTGGGCCAGCCAGCCTGCCAAAACGGTGCCCATAGATACAGAGCAGAAGTAGAGAGCCATCATCATCACGCGGTGCGCTTCAGGCGCCAGCTTAGAGGCTAAGGAAGTGCCTACAGGTGAAATTGAAAGTTCGCCGAGGGTGCAGAAGAAGAGGATAAGAACTAGCCACATAACGTTAACGTGAGTATTGCCTGCCAGCAGCAAGAAGATGAGGAAGGCGGCTCCAATGAGAATCAGACCGATAGCGAATTTCTTAGGGGTAGTGGGCTGACGATCACCCATCTTGGTCCACATAGCCGTGAAGACGGCACCAAACAGCAGGATAAAAGGAGGTCCAGCCGAGGCCGGTCAGCAGAGGGCCGATGAGGGCGCCCAGGTTAACACCCATGTAGAAGATCGTGAATCCGCCGTCGCGTTTAGGATCTTCGCGGGAGTAGAGAGAGCCTACCAGTACAGAGGCGTTAGTTTTCAGGCAGCCTGACCCGATAGCGACGAGGACCAAACCTACTACTACCCCGGGTACTCCAGGGATGATAGCTAGGGCAACGTGACCTGCCATAATGCCGATTGCGGCGTAGAAAAGGGTACGCTCGGGGCCGAGCACTCGGTCGCCGAGGAAGCCGCCCAAAATAGCAAGCAGGTAGACCATGCCTCCGTAGGCGCCCATTACACCCGCAGCGGCAGTTTCGTTAAGCCCTAGGCCACCTTCAGTTGCACTGTAGTAGAGGTAGTAGAGCATGATGGACTGCATGCCGTAGTAGGAAAAACGCTCCCACATTTCCACCATAAAGAGGTTAGAAAGCATGCGGGGGTGGCCAAAGAATCCCCGGTTTTTGCTTGAGGTGTCTGTTGGGTTCGGCGGTGTTGCCACAGGCAGAGTAGACATATCGATTCGCTTATATAGATAGGAAAACCGTGTGTGCACGGTATCTGTTCGGTAGGTAACGATACTCTTCTCAGCTGGCTTAGTTAAACCCGTCAGTCACTTTCCTTTAGGTTTAGGCTGCGGGCTATTAGAGTTAGTGGCGACAGCACTTAGATATTTTTATCGTGAAGGAGACCCTTATGAACGACGATTTACGCCATGTCACCGTCGACGAAATCCCCGCAGACGCCAAAATCCTTGACGTGCGTGAAGACTACGAATGGGTAGAAGGCCACATTGAAGGTGCCCAACACATTCCCCTGGGCGAGGTGCCCGAACGCTACGGCGAAGTTCCCCTCGACGAGGACGTCTACGTCATCTGCCGCGCAGGCGGTCGCTCCCTGCGCGCTGCCGCCTACCTCACCCAGTACGGCTTTGACGCCATCAACGTCATCGGCGGTATGGGCGCCTGGCAGGACGCCGAAAAGCCCATGGTCTCAGAAAACGGCGAAACCCCGCAGGTTCGCTAACTACCCGCCGGCCTCGCTAGCTCGATGGCGGGTAGCTACGGTTTTACCTGCGTAAGCCACCCTTAACGCCAGCCCCGAGCCAGGCTTGCACAGGTAAAACCTCCGCCTGTCTCGTTACAATAAGTCGGTGACCGCTCTAACCTGTCGTGCCCTGAACTTTCCGGTAGAACCCGCAGCCGCCTTCCCCGTGCTGGCTGGTAGTTCTGCGTATGCTTTTTGGCTGGATTCAGCCCGCGACGAGTCGCCCATGTCCCGCTACTCCTACCTGGGGGCGCCCCTGGGCGGGGGAGTGCTGCGCTACGCGCAGCCGGGGCAGGTTGATGTGCTCGATATAAGCGGACGCCCGCACCAGGTTTATCGCGACAGCATCTGGCAGGTACTCCCCGGCTTCCTGGAATCTGCGCCGCGCCCCGAGCTAGACGAGGGCCAGGACGCTCCGCCCGCCGACGTCCTGCTGGGCGGCTATGTGGGGTTCATGGGCTATGAGGCCCACGCAGACCTAGAAGTCACCACCTTCCACAGCGAACACCCCCAGCGGGTGGCCCGCACCCCCGATGCCCTCTGGATGCCCGCAACCCACTACCTGATGTACGAGCACGATAGCGGGAAAGCGTGGCTGGTTGGCCCCGCTGAATGGGTTGAAGAGACCGCGCAAAAACTGCTTAAAAACAGCTCTTCACCTGAATCTATAGCCGGTCAAGAATATGCTTCGCGGGTAGTTTTGCCTGACTTCCCCCTGCCTGACCGCACGGACTATCTAGCTGCTATTGCCACCGCCCAAGCCGAGATTGCTGAGGGCAACAGCTACGAGGTTTGCCTGACGGCTGAGGCCTCCCAGCAGCTGCCCACCCCGCTGGGCGCCGATGAACTTCTGAGCCTCTATCTGGCCCAGCGGCAGGCCAATGCCGCCCCCTATGCCGCCTTCTTGCGGTGCGATGACTTCACGGTGCTCTCATCCTCGCCCGAGAAGTTCTTGACTGTCACCGCTGAGGGCCGCGCCGAAGCCAAGCCCATTAAGGGCACTGTGCCGCGGGGCGCGTCCGCTCATGAAGATGCCCAGGCCGCCGCCTGGCTCGCACGTGACCCCAAAACCCGGGCCGAAAACCTCATGATTGTGGACCTGCTCCGTAACGATCTTTCCCTGGTCTCCCATCCCGAGAGCGTGCGGGTGCCGGTGCTGATGGGGGTGGAGTCCTACTCGACCGTGCACCAGCTGGTCTCGACCATCGTCTCCCAGCTGCGTTCGGGTATCACCGCCCTGGACGCGGTCGCCGCCTGCTTCCCCGGCGGCTCCATGACGGGGGCGCCCAAGGCCGCCACCATGGCTATTATCGACCGGCTTGAGGGCCGGGCCCGCGGGGTTTACTCCGGTGCCCTGGGCTACCTGGGGGCGGACGGCTCAGCTGCCCTTTCCATCGTCATCAGGACGCTGGTAGCCCACTCGGACGGCCTGGTTACCCTGGCCGCCGGTGGGGCGATTGTCGCTGACTCCGACCCGGCTGCCGAATATGACGAGATGGTCACCAAGCTCAAGGCAGCTACCCCCTAAAAAGTGCAAGTGCCTGTCACTTTTCCCGGGGCACTTGCACTTTTCGCGGGGTAAATATCTGCCGGTCTACTAGACTAAAAAGCATGACTAACCTCTCCACCACCCTCCCCATCGAAGAAGCCCGCGAACGTCTGCGCGAGCTCATCAGCGAACTGGCCGTCGTACGCGGCAAGGTCACTCTGGCCTCCGGTAAAGAAGCCGACTACTACGTCGACCTGCGCCGCATCACCCTGCACCACGAGGCATCCCGCCTGGTTGGCCAGGTTATGCTCTATTTGCTCGACTCAGCCGGAATCGAATTTGACGCCGCCGGCGGCCTGACCATGGGCGCCGACCCCGTCGGCCACGCCATCATGCGCACGGCAGGCGACCAGGGCCGCGCCATCGACACCTTCGTCGTGCGTAAGGCTCAGAAATCCTACGGTATGGGCCGTCAGGTTGAGGGCCCCTCAGTGGAAGGACGCCGCGTGGTAGCTGTCGAGGACACCTCCACCACCGGCGGCTCCGCACTGACCGCCGTTGAAGCCCTGCGCAAGGCTGGCGCTGAGGTTGTAGCCGTTGCTGTTATCGTTGACCGCGCCACCGGCGCCAAGGAGCACATTGAAGAGGTTGCGGGTGTACCCTGCCTCTACGCCTACTCCAAGACCGACCTGGGCCTGGACTAAGTGGCAGACCTCGAAGCAACCGAGCCTGAAACCGAGAGCCCGGAGCGGGAAATCGGCGTCGGCCCCTGGGAAGGCGAATGGCCTGAGGGTGACCATTGGGACCCCGAGCTGCTGCGCGAGGGCGACCGCCGCAACGTCCTTGACCACTACCGCTACTGGACTATGGGCGCCATCATCGCCGATCTCGACACCCGCCGCCACTCCTTCCACGTAGCCATCGAAAACTGGCAGCACGACCTCAACATCGGCACCGTGGTGCGCACCGCTAACGCCTTTTTGGCGAAAGAAGTGCACATTATCGGCAAGAAGCGCTGGAACCGACGCGGGGCTATGGTCACCGACCGCTACCAACACGTGCGCCACCACCCCACCGTCGAAGACTTTGTGACCTGGGCAAAGGGTGAGGGACTTGCCATTATCGGCATCGACATCTTCCCCGACTCCAAGCAGCTGGAAACCTACGACCTGCCCAAGGACTGCGTCCTGGTCTTTGGTCAGGAGGGGCCCGGCCTGTCAGAGGAGATTCACGCGGCCGCCGAGGCAACCCTGTCTATCGAGCAGTACGGCTCCACCCGGTCTATGAACGCAGCAACCGCTGCCGGCATTGCAATGCATGCCTGGATTCGCCGTCACGAGTTCGGTCAGCGCGTCAGCTAGCCCTGGGAACGGACGCGCACCCCGCCGGCGTCCGCCGAACTCGCTAGCTGCGGCGCCCATCGGCGTCCGCTGGCGCTGAGTGTCCATGAAAATCGCGGAGTGCCCACACGTTTCGTGGGCACTCCGCGATTCTCGTAAGCACTTGCATTTCTGCAAAAACTTTCCCTCTTAATTATTTTATTAATGTACTACCGGATTTAGAATGGCACTGTAGGCTAAAGACGAGAGCAAAAAGGTGCAGCATGAACACAAGGCCAGAACCCGGCAGTACCCAAGGAGTACCTGACGCCCAGCTGCCCGCTACCAGCAGCCCCCGCAAGCTCCTCACTGCCCTGCTCACCCCGCTCTTCATGGCTCTCATGGCCATCTCGGTCGTCAACGTCGCTCTCACCCCTATCGGGCACTCCCTCAATGCGGGGTCCAGCCAAACCCAGTGGGTCGTCTCCGGCTACGCCCTGGCTTTTGGCGTGCCCCTGGTTGCCGCCGGGCGAATCGGCGACGCCACCGGCCGCCGCCGCATGTTCATGATTGGGGTTTCCCTCTTCACCCTGGGCTCCCTGCTCAGTGCCGTCGCGCCCACCATTGAAATCCTCATCGCCGCCCGTGTGCTCCAGGGCCTCGGCGCAGGCTTCTTCAACCCCCAAACCACCGGCATCATCCAGGCCAACTTCACCGGCCAGGCCCGCGCCCGCGCCTACGGTATATTCGGTACGGTGGTAGCGCTGGCTGTCATTGTGGGGCCGGTACTCGGCGGCTTCCTCATCCAGATCTTCGGGGGCTCCCTAGGCTGGCGCATGATGTTCCTGGTCAATGTGCCCATCGGTCTTGCCGGGTTGCTACTGGCCCGTCTCTGGGTACCCAACGACCGGCCGTCCGCCCCCGTGCAGCATGCCCGCCTCGACCTCGACCCCGTCGGTATGACCACCCTGGCCCTGGCAATCTTCGCTGTACTCTTCCCCTTCGTCGAGCGCAGCGGCAACCCGCTGGTCTGGGCGGTTCTGCCCGTAGGTCTTGCCCTCATCGCCTTCTTTATCGCCTGGGAAAAGCGCTATAAGAAGGCAGGTCGCCCGCCCATGCTCGATATCGACCTGGTGACCAAGCCTGCCTTCCGCAACGGCATCATGATTGTGACCCTCTACTTCTTGGGTAACACCAGCGTGTGGCTGGTTATCCCCATCTATGTGCAGAACCACCTGGGCCAAAGTGCGCTGACCGCCGCGCTGATTACCATCCCCTCATCCCTGCTGTCTGCGTTTGCAGCTCCCTGGGCAGGACGCCGTGTGCTGGCTATGGGGCGCCGTATGGTGATGCTGGGGTTCGGGTTGTCGCTTACCTCGATTGTGGCCACCATGCTCACCGTGACCCCGGTGGAACAGGGTCTGCTACCGGTATGGGCCCTGGCGGTGCCCCTGATTCTGATTGGAGCAGGCGGTGGTCTGGTGATTTCTCCCAATCAGACCCTGACCCTGGCGTCCGTGCCTCCAGCCATCAGCGGTGTAGCTGGCGGCGTGCTCTCTCTCGGACAGCGTATGGGCACCGCTATCGGTACCGCCATCATTCCCTCAATCCTCTACGGGCTGGTGGAGTCGGGCGCCCACTGGAACGTCGGGCTCATAGCCTCCTTCGGCGCTATCGTGCTGACCCTCTCCCTCGGCCTCGCCTTCACCATCGCCGACCGCCGCCGCGAACTGCGCGAGGGGTAACACTCGCCCGCGCTCGCTTCATAAAAGTGCTTATCAGGTACAGTAAAAACATTCCCTGTACACACATTCCGCCTAGGTTAGCCGTTTCTTTTTCGTAAACAGCGACCTACGGCATCAGCACACAATGGAGTGAGGTTGATATGGGCAAGCCCCACATCACGGGTGACCACCTGCAAAAATACAGTGCAGCTCCCACCCAGGCCATAGACCAGATTCACCGCTCGCGCGGCTCCCAGGCGCCAGAGGTCGAAGCCGACGAACGCAAAAAGCGCCTCATCGGTCTCTTCGGCGGCCTGCTTGCAGCCGCCCTGGTCTACCTCATCATGCCCGGCGACGTACCCGATGCCGCGCGCCTGACCGCAGCCACCGCCGTCCTGATGGGTGCCTGGTGGATGACCGAGGCCCTGCCCATTCCCGCCACCGCCCTGCTGCCGCTGGTGATTTTTCCCGTCTTCAACAGCGAAGTAAAAATCAACGACATCGGCGCTAGCTACGGCAACAACATCATCTTCCTCTTCATGGGCGGTTTCCTGCTGGCCCTGGCCATGCAGCGCTGGAACCTACACCGCCGCATCGCCCTGCTCACCCTCAAGGTCATGGGCACCAAGCCCTCCATGATGGTCGCGGGCTTCATGGTAGCCACAGGTTTTCTCTCCATGTGGGTCTCGAACACCGCCACCGCCGTCATGATGATCCCCATCGGTGTCTCCGTGCTCATGCTGATTGCCCAGGCCAGCGGCACCACCGACATTAAAATTGAGGACGGCGCATCCCCCGACGACCAGGCCGTCAAGGACGCCGTGATTAAGTCCGACTTCGGAACCGCCCTCATGCTGGGTATCGCCTACGCTGCCTCCATCGGCTCCCTCGGCACCCTGATCGGCACCCCGCCCAACACCCTGCTCGCCGGTTACATGGCAGACACCCACGACGTACACATCGGCTTTGGCCAGTGGATGCTAGTGGGCGTACCCCTGTCGGTGATTGTGCTCTTTGTCTGCTGGTTCCTGCTCACCAAGGTGCTCTTCAAACCCGAGATTAAAGAGATTCCCGGCGGTAAGAAACTCATCGCTAACGAATACGCCAAGCTCGGTGCCATGAGCTCGGGCGAACTGCGCGTGCTCATCATCTTTATCGCAGCCGCCCTGGCCTGGATTTTCGTCCCCATCATCTGGTCTAAGTCACCGCCCATCACCGACGCCGGCATCGCCGTCGCCGTTGGCCTGCTGCTCTTTGCTTTACCCGCCGGTGGCACCGCCAACAAGGGCGTGCGCCTCATCGACTGGGAAACCGCAACTAAACTGCCCTGGGGCGTCCTGCTCCTCTTCGGCGGTGGCCTAGCCCTCTCCGGCCAGTTCACCAGCTCCGGCCTCACCCAGTGGATCGGCGACTCCGTCGGCACCCTCGGCACCCTGCCCATCCTCGTCATCGTGCTGCTGGTGACCACCGGCGTCATCTTCCTCACCGAACTCACTAGTAACACCGCCACCGCAGCTACCTTCCTACCCGTCGCCGGCGGCATCGCCATGGGCATGGGCTACGACCCCATGCTGCTTGCCATCCCCGTCGCCCTCGCCGCCACCTGCGCCTTCATGCTCCCCGTAGCGACCCCGCCCAACGCCATCGCCTACGGCTCGGGCTACGTCACCATCGGGCAGATGGTCAAGGGCGGCCTTTGGCTCAACCTTTTCTCCATCGTGGCGATTACCGCAGTGACCATGACCCTGGCCATGTGGATCTTCGCGCTCTAGGCCGGAGCCCCCACTAAACCCATAAAACCCAACACCCTAACACCGGCAAGTAGCAAAAGCCGGTGTTAGGGTGCTTAAGACCCCCAGAAACACATGGTTTTCTGTGGGTTTATGTCCGAAATTAGTGTGGGAAACCTACCCTTTCCCGCCGCGCCCTTGGTAAACTGAAAAGCAGGCAGGCGCTCGCCCCACCGCGTCCTTACACGCACCGGGTGCAGCACCAACTCACACCAGGCCACCAACCGGGTGGCCCCACCGACAACCAAGGAGTCAGCATGCCTATTGCAACCCCTGAAGTCTACGCAGAAATGCTCGAAAACGCCCGCGCCAAGGGCTTTGCGTACCCCGCAGTAAACGTCACCTCTTCACAGACCCTGAACGCTGCTATCCGCGGCTTCGCAGAAGCAGGCTCAGACGGCATCATCCAGGCCTCCACCGGTGGCGCCGCCTACTGGTCAGGCCCCAACAAGAAGAACATGGTTGTCGGCTCCCTCGCCTTCGCTGCCTACGCACGCGAAGTTGCTAAGCAGTACGACGTCAACATTGCCCTGCACACCGACCACTGCCCCCAGGACAAGCTCGATGACTTCGTGCTGCCCCTGCTCGCAGAATCAGAGAAGGCTGTAGCCCGCGGCGAAGACCCCATCTTCAACTCCCACATGTGGGACGGCTCCGCTATCTCCCTTGAAGAGAACCTCAAGATCGCTCAGGAACTGATCGAGCGTACCTCCAAGAACCACCAGGTTCTCGAGGTTGAAATCGGCGCTGTTGGCGGCGAAGAAGACGGCGTTGAAGGCGCTATCGACGACTCCCTCTACACCACCGTTGAGGATGCCATCAAGACCGTTGAGGCCATCGGCCTGGGCGAAAAGGGCACCTATATGGCAGCCCTGACCTTCGGTAACGTCCACGGCGTTTACAAGCCCGGTAACGTTCACCTGCGCCCCGAACTGCTCAAGGAAATCCAGACCGAGGTTGGTGCTAAGTACGGCAAGGGCGAAAAGCCCTTCTTCCTGGTCTTCCACGGTGGCTCAGGCTCCACCGAGCAGGAAATCGCAGACGCAGTTTCCTACGGTGTTATCAAGATGAACATCGACACCGACACCCAGTACGCCTACACCCGCCCCGTTGTGGACCACATGTTCCGCAACTACGATGGCGTGCTCAAGGTTGACGGCGAGGTCGGCAACAAGAAGACCTACGACCCCCGCGTATGGGGTGCAGCTGCTGAAGCTGGTATGGCTGCTCGCGTTGTTGAGGCTGCCCAGCAGCTCGGCTCCGCTGGTACCTCCGGCAAGTAAGCCCTGTAGCTAGGTTCGCTAGCTTAGAACAAAGGCGCCGGACGCTCCCGCTTGTGCGGGTGCGTCCGTCGCCTTTGTGCTGTGGTGGTGAATGTGCCGCGAAGTGCCATAGGTGGGGATAGGTCGGCACCTATGGCACTTCGCGGCACAGTTGCGCGGAGGGGGCGGACGTCCGCCCCGGCTAGACGATGGACGGGAAGGCCATGATGTTCACCAGGTTGGTGAAGTCGATGAACATGCCGCCGACGATGGGCAGGATGAAGAAGGCCAACTTGGAGGCCTTGTACTTGGTGACCAGGGATGCCATGTTGGCGATGCCGTTGGGGGTTGCGCCCATGCCGAAGCCGCAGTGGCCGCCGGTCATGGGGTGGAGCCGGTCATGAGCGCCAGGGCCGGGTCGACGTTGACCACGGGGCGATAAGGACGGCCACGATGTTCTGCGCGATACAGAGATCCGTTGCGACCAGCAGGAAGAGGCCTACCTTTGAGCCGGCTGACTTGAGCACCTTGAGCGAGGCACCGTAGCCGACCGAGGTGAAGAAGATGACCATGAAGAAGCTCTGCAGGGTGGTATCGAACTCGATGGTCAGGGCCCCGGTCTGGTGAAGCACCATGTTGACCAGGGAGAAAAGGAAGCCGCCGATAACGGGCGAGGGGATGGCGAAGCACTGGAAGAAGTAGAAGCGGTTCTTAATCCACATACCGAGCAGGAGCAGAGCATCACTGCAGGCGTGGAAGTAGCTGGCGGGCGGAGCTAGGCTTAAATACAAAAAAGGTGTTTTTGGGAGTTAGGGTGGCATAAGATTACCCGTAACTACCAAAAAGACTAGGTTTTGGGAGATAGGGGAGCATGAAAAAATACCGGAGTCTCAAATCTATCTTTCATCAGTTTGACCGGCAGACTGCTGGAAGGTTCGCGCAAGAACGCCGTGATATGGGGTGCGAAACCAGCTTTGTTCTGGGCGACCACACTCTGTTTTACACAGTGACCCCCCAGCTGCTCCTTCTGCAGGAACAGATTCTGTTGAATGAGAGAACTCTTGAGGAACTTGCCCCTAGTTTTCCCGCGACTGCTCGGGCAAGTTACCTGTATGAGCTCATCACTCAGGAAATTTCAGCGACGAACGAGATTGAGGGGGTGCGGTCAACCAGGCAAGAGATCCAGGAGGCCCTCGACGCTGAACCCTCTGATAACAAGAAGTTTAGAGAGATTGCTCGGCTCTATCTTGAGCTATCACAGGGCAAGGTTGACGTTCCGCACACCCTGGAAGAAGTACGAGCTACCTACGACCGCCTTTTTGGGTCAGAGATCGCTGACGAAGACCGCCCTGATGGCAGGTTTTTTAGGGCTGGTCCTGTCTATGTGCATGATGGGGCAGGCAAAATTATTCATGCTGGTGCTCGCGACGAAGAGGCCCTTGAACAGCAGCTACGGGCTATGTTTGACCATCTTGAGAACACCGAGGTGCCCTTTCTTCTTTCTAGAGCTGTCTCGCACTTTATGTTTGAGGCGGCCCACCCTTTCTATGACGGCAATGGACGTTTCGGGCGTTTTTTCTTAAGCGCCCAGCTGCAGGAGGTGCTCTCTACCTACACGGTGCTTGCCCTCTCGCACCTTATAAAGCAGAAAAAAGAGGAATACCACAGGGCTTTTACCGAAGTTGAGGAGCCGCTTAATTATGGTGAAGTCACACTATTTGCCCATGTAATGCTTGGGTTTATCCGTGACGCACAGCTCGAACTCATTGATGATTTTGAGGCAAAGAAACAGATGATGCAGCTGCTGTATGAGCGCGTCGACAGGCTCAAGTCAGGCGAGTCTGAGCTGTCGGCTGGCGCGCTTGATGTGCTGTTTATTCTGGGTCAGGTTCATCTTTTCAGCGGGGGCCGCGGAATTGAATGGGGCGATTTAGCGCAGATTCTTGGGAAGTCGCGAAATACGGTTCGGGCCTATCTTGTTGATGTGGAACAAGAAAGACTGGTTGAGCGTACCTCGTCCCGCCCGTTGCGCGTGCGGTTGAGTGAGGCAGGTAAGACCCTACTTTTTCCTGGGTACGCGTAGACTTTTTGTAGTTACAAGAATTTGAGTTGAATGGAGTAACCATGTCACTTGCCGGTAAGAACCTGCTAGATGGCCCCGCCCCCACCCTGCTGCCTGAAGAGCCTGAGCTGACGGCTCGCGTCCGCGCCGGTGAAGCTCCTGCCGACCTTGCGCAGGCCTTCCCCAAGTCGTCGCTGGCCTGGGCCCTGCTGGCCGAAGAAACCCTGAGTGCTGGTAGAACCCTTGAAGCCTACGCCTATGCGCGCGTGGGTTATCACCGCGGTCTGGACGCCCTGCGCGGCAATGGCTGGCGCGGGCACGGCCCGATTCCGGTGAGCCATGAGCCGAACCGGGGCTTCCTGAAGGCCCTGCTGATTCTGGGCCAGACTGCCGCAGCAATCGGTGAGACAGACGAGGCTGAGCGTATTGAGAAGTTTCTGAACGACTCCGACCCGGCTGCCGCCGCCGAGCTGGCCTAGCCCCTGCCCGCACCGGATTTTCTTGGAAATATGAAGAAAATTTGGGGCGGTTTGTCTTTGTTCAACAAAAGGGCGTAGGCTGATTAACGCAACATTTTTCAACGACGAAAATGAATGGGAGACCCCCTCATGCGCATTGGCGTACCCCGCGAAATCAAGCCCCAGGAACAGCGCGTTGGCCTCACCCCTGACGGCGTGCTGGCTCTTGTTCAGGCTGGCCACGACGTGCTGATTGAGAAGGACGCCGGGCTCGGCGCAGGCTTTTCCAATGAGGAATACGAGAGGGCCGGGGCTACCCCGGTCAGCCAGGAAGAGGCCTGGACTAAGGCCGAGCTGCTCGTCAAGGTCAAAGAGCCGATTGAGCCCGAGTACAAGTACCTGCGTGAGGACCTAACCCTTTTTACTTACCTGCACCTGGCTGCTGACAAGCCCCTGACCGAGGCTCTGCTGGCTGCGAAGACCCGCGGTATTGCGTACGAGACCGTGCGTAACGGCCGTGCCCTGCCCCTGCTGCTCCCCATGAGTGAGGTTGCGGGCCGTCTGGCTGCTCAGGCTGCGACCCAGTACACCATGGCTACCGAGGGTGGCCAGGGTATTCTGCTGGGTGGCGTGCCCGGTGTTGCCCCTGGCCGCGTTGTGGTTCTGGGTGGCGGTGACGTGGGTACCCACGCCGCTAAGCTGGCTGTTGGTGCTGGCGCTGAGGTTACTATTCTTGAGGGTTACGGCCCCCGTGTGCGTGAACTGTCTGACCTGTTTGGGTCTACTGCGCGCGTGCTGAACTCTACTCCCGCGAATATTGAGCGTGAAATCGCTGAGGCCGATGTGATTATTGGTTCGATTCTGGTTCCTGGCGCTAAGGCTCCTAAGGTTGTGCGCCGTGAGCACCTGAAGACCATGAAGCCCGGCACCTTGCTGATTGACGTCGCGATTGACCAGGGCGGTTGCTTCGAGACTTCCCGCCCCACCACCTATGCTGACCCGATTTTTGAGGTGGACGGCATCCGTCACTACTGCGTTGCTAACATGCCCGGTGCTGTGCCCCGCACCTCGACTATCGCCCTGACCGATGCCACCCTGCCCTATGTGTTGAAGCTGGCTGCTGGTGTGGATGAGGCCCTGGCCAACAACCCTGATCTGGCTCTGGGCCTGAACACCGATGCTGGCAAGATTACGTTCCCCGGCGTTGCTGAGGCATTCCCTGAGCTGCCTGCCGCCTAGGTTTTAGAGGTAGCTTAAGGGTGCGGACGCCCGCCCCACCTTTCTGCCCTGCGGCAGGGGAGTGGGGCGGGCGTCCTTTGTATATTTCCGGTACTGGTTTAGCGGTTGGACGCGTGCTTACCCTCGTAGCTGGGAAGTACCGGCATAGCCCAGCGGAAGAGCACGAAAGCGACCAGCCCGGTGATGGCCTGGTTGGCAACTGCGCCGGGGACGCTCTGTGCGAAGGGCTCGGGGAAGAGAACCTCGTGCACCAGAATGGTGGTGCCGACTAGCAGGGCAATAATGAGGAGCGATGCTCCGAGAGAAATGAGTGCGGGTTTAACCGGTGTGAAGGTTCTGGGTAACGGCATGAGGCTAAGCCCGATATAGACAATGAAAACGTTAGCCACCCTGAGCCAGATACTGTCGATGTGATCTGCCCAGGCTATAAGGCTAAACCCGAAGGCTGCTAGCAAAGACGGCCAAACCGGCGCCCCGAAGACTAGATTCCTGGTGGTGGAATCAGCCATGAGAGGCTTTCTTCTCTTCAATGAGGTGGTAGCCGGGTGTGACGAAGCGGTGGAAGAAGAAGGTGGTGACTGCCAGGAGGGGGAGGCGCCAGGTGGCGCTGGCAGGGTCATCCAGACCAGGAAAGAGCAGGGCAAGGACGGCCACTGCGAAAACCGTCTGGGAGGCTAAACCATAGCTGATAGGCAAGGTTATTTTTGCTGATGCTCGACGACGGCTGATGTAAAAACCGAACGCCACACAGCAGAAGACAAGAACCATATTGAGCAGGTGGGCCTGGAATATGAGACTGGCTGCGAGAGCCGTGAAGAGGGCTGTGATGGTGAGGGTTTGCAACCAGCTGTAGCCGAGCACTCTTCGTAGATAATAGGGCTCGGACGCCTGCTGTACGGGCGGGCGGGACTGGATGGTCTGTTCGGTCATGGGAATCTCCTCCTTGAGATTTCTACCATTGTAGAACTGTGGGCTCTAGTCAGGTTAGAGTTGCCTGTTATTTTTCGTTGGTCTGGAGGATAGAGAAAAGGTCGCAACCTTCTGGTTGCGACCTTTTCTCATACACACACATTTCTTTTGCACCTATCCCTCACGGGAGGAGCTTCAGAGGTTACACACATTTCTCTGAAAGAGGTGACTCATCGCCACGGTGAGATTCTCAGTCTCTTGAGATGGTGAGGTTTTCTCTCCTCGTCCTCATGTCTTTAACTATGGCACCCCAACCTTTGAGCTCAATTCGGGGAACCTGTGCGAAACCTAAGAAAATACTTTTCTGGTGAAGTTTCTGTGCTGGCCGGTGGCGGAACTAGCCCGTGGTGCAGCCCCAGGCGTCCGCACCTGGGGTGCAGTCGTCGGCAACTAACCCAACCTTGGTGCGCCAGACTCGCACAAGTTGCGGGTCGCTGGTGCGGCTGACAGTTCCGTCGATGACCTGCCAGGGGCCGCCGTCTACCGAGTATTCACCGCGGTAGGTGGTGGTCAGGGCGAAATAGTAGTCGCCGGGGTCTGTGTAGCGGTGGGAGGTGTCGGTGAGCTGGTCCCAGACGTCCGCGCCGAGCTGGTAGCCGGGGTAGACGACGGGGCCGAGCGTGGCGCCGTCCCCGTAGTCGAAGGTGTAGGAGATGGGGGTTGCGTGAAGTACGACGTTTTGGCCATTGATGGTGCGCGTGAATTCTTGGGGGTTGGGGTTGGCCCAGAAGTTGGTGTTGTAGTTTTTGAGGGTGTGGGGTGCGCGTTCTTGTTGGGGTGTGGCGGCTGCGATGGGAAAGGTGTCGAAGTCGTGGGTGGTGAGCGTTACACGGATGGTGCGCAGCACGGTTTGCCCGTTTTCTTCGGCGAGTTCTAGGCCGGCGGCTTCGAGCTCGGCTGGGGTGAGGGGGACGCAGCCGATGGTGCCTTGGGGTGTGTTGTAGGGGGTGTCGGAGCCGTCGGCCCAGTCGTCTGGTACAAGGGAGAGGGTGCCTACGTTGCCGTTAGTTGCTAGGCAGTAGGTTCCTGGGGTGGGCGAGCCTCCTACCATCAGGGCAGCGCGGTTGGGGCCTCGGGGCTTATCGAAGTAGATAAGTTTAACTGCCGCCAAGGTATCTGTTAGGTTGCCTTCTACCTTGTGGTCTTCGACTATCGTTTCATCCTGTTCGAAGCCAGTTGAGGTTTCCCAATCATATTCAATACTTACCTTGAACTCATCGCCGTCAGTCTCACCGGAGTCATTAGCTATAGCTGAGTTTAGCGGCGCGAGCAGTCCAAGCGATATCAGGGAGAATGCCAGACAGTATTTTTTCACTTTATTTGACTACCTTCCCATTAGAGACCTTCCACTCCCCATCTTTGAAAGTCGCGATAATCTCATAACCATTGAGATTTGCTTCAGAGTTATCGATGCTCTTGACACTATGTACTTCATTGATAACTCCGTTTTCGACAGTAATATTTGCCCCCAAACTGTATGAGTTATCTCCAAGACTGGTGATTAGCTCTCGATTTGGGTGTAGCTCACGATTGAGACCTATAATCCATCCGCCATTTTTATAAAGTTTGTCAATAGAGTCGATAAACTGTAGGTCAGCTTCGTAGGTGTCTTCATACATATGTATGAGGTCGTGAGTATCTCCAGTTTGGATTGCGTAGTTTCGCATGTCATTCCAGTAGTTGATGAATAGAAGCATGGCCTCGGTACTTTCAACGTTCATGCCTTCTGGAGCAACCGGTTTGGGCACGTTCTGGGCGGGGCCGTGCTCATCAGCAGCACGGTATTCACCTTCGGGTGCTTTCGAGCCGCCTGAATAATTGGTCTCTTCTGCCTTGGCGGTTTCCTCAGTGGCGCTCGCTGTGCTTGAAGCTACTGCGGAAGTCGTGGTGCTTGAATCTGGTTCGGGAACCGAGCCCGTTGCCTGCGCACTGCAACCTGTAAGAGCTAGTAGGGCGATAGCTGTTAGGGCAAGATTGCGGGTGGGAGTGTGTTTCATAAGGGTCTCCTGGTAACATCTTTGTGACTAGGTCTTATGTGTGTTTATAGTGCTGGGTTTGTGCCATGGCAAGAGTTTCGGCCCGATTGCCTGGTTTTTGACAGCAGATTACGCCGAAGACGGCCAGTTATCCACAGGTCTTGCGTCTGACGTGGTCTAATGGGCCTACAGTTTGCTTTGAGAAGTCAATTGTTATGGAGGATCTGCTTTTTATTGCGCTGGCCGATAGATTATTCCAGTAGCTCTAGGAAAATACTTGAGGAGTATCTATGAGCCAAGAGGCGCCTGAATGGAGCACCCATCAACTTATTTTGTATGCCCTTCAGCCGGCCAACAGATGCGAGGTGCACGCAGACCTCGCAGAGTGTGGAGATAGGTTTGCTGACGACTACAGGATTGATAGCGAAACTGGCCAATGCATGACTGAGGGCTGGGTATTTCTAGGCGGTATGTTATATTGTAGACGAGCTCAGAGCAGAAGCTTTATGCCGTTGCCTTTGGGGCTTGGGAATATCAGAGGCTTATCACGATGAGACAGATGACGTCTACTACACAGAGTGGGAAGATCCGACACCCGGGTAGAAGGTTTTTATCTTTAAAAGTCAGGTTCTACTTCAGAAAAACCTTATGCTGCATATATGAGCAATAAACAGGTTCTTCCTCTCGGGCTATACGAAACTCTTAAAACCCGCAGGACACTCTCTCAGGAACTTCCACCTGAAACTGAGTGGGTTGAATCAGAGATTCTAGGTGAGGATGCTGAGCACATTTCTTCTCTTGCTCGTTATGTAGCGCAACAGGTTGCGGCCAAACTTGAGCAGACCGAAGCTAATGAGCGTATAGCTTTGGTTAACATGCTTCTTACACAGCTAGAGGACGAATCAGGACCTGATGAAGTGTTTGAGCTGGAGAACTCAAAAAATACTGGCTCTTTGGTGCAACTTACAGAACTCAAACCCCGCCATCAGAGAAAACCATCAAACCGTCCCAGCACTCCGCTGAGCAGCGTTGCACTCTTAACAAACAACCCCAAAGAGCCCCAGCTTGGTGAAGAAATAAAGAAAGAGCTTGAAAGCGCCGACAGGGTCGACTTGCTCTGTTCCTTTCTTAAACTGACAGGCGTTAACGTCCTTGCGCCTCAACTAGACATTCTTAAAAGGCGAGGCATCCCCTTCCGCGTCATTACTACCACGTATATGGGAGCGACAGACCGTAAAGCGGTCGATAAGCTCGTTCAAGAATATGGTGCAGAAGTCAAAATCAGCTACGAAAAGAACTCAACGCGTCTCCATGCAAAAGCCTGGCTATTTCACCGAAACACAGGCTTCTCTACTGGCTACGTGGGAAGCTCAAATCTCTCACACGCGGCACTGACGGACGGCCTCGAATGGAATGTGAGAATATCCAATACCGTTACGCCTGGCATCCTTGGTCAATTTAACGCTGCATTTGAAAGCTACTGGGAATCGCATCAGTTTGAGAGTTACACAGGGTCAGACAAAGACCGTGAGAAACTCGATAGATCTTTAGAACAGGCAACGATAGGAACGGGAGCTTCAGCCCGCCCAAATCTTCAGATTAACTTTTCATATGTAGATGTTCACCCTTACCCACATCAAGCTATTATGCTGGACGAGCTTCAGGCAGAGCGCCAGAAAGGGCATCACCGCAACCTCGCTGTGGCCGCTACGGGTACAGGCAAGACAATCTTTTCAGCTCTTGACTACAAGAGACTCTGTGAAGAATCCGGAAAAAAATTACGTCTCCTTTTTATCGCCCACCAAGCAGAGATTCTGAACCAGTCTCAGAGCGCTTTTGCGATGGTTATGCGTGATGCTAACTTCGGTGAACAGTACTTTGGGGGAGTAGTCCCTGAACACAATGAACAGGTCTTTGCCACAGTTCAAACCCTCGCAAGCGCGAGCACCGAACGCTTCACGCCTGACCATTTCGATGTAGTTATCGTTGATGAGTTCCACCATGCTTCAGCCCCCACCTACCAGAAAATTCTTAGCTACTTCCAACCTCAAGAACTGCTGGGGCTGACGGCAACCCCTGAACGCACAGACGGCAAAAATGTTGCTGCTGAATATTTTGACGGACGTGTCGCTACCCAACTTCGTCTTTGGGACGCACTTGAAGCCGACCTGTTGGTCCCCTTCCACTACTACGGCATCAACGATGCAACAGACCTCAGCGGGCTCACATTCGAGCGGGGAAGCTATCGTGACAGCGAACTATCACAGTATTACCTCGCCAATAAAAGACGAGTAGCGCTTATCCTGCAACAAATTGAGGAAAAAATAGCTAACCCCCGCAGCATGCGCGCTATTGGTTTTTGCGTCGATAGGGAACACGCGCGCTACATGGCCGAAGAACTTTGCAAGGCTGACATTTCAGCTACTTATCTTTTGGGCGACGATAGCGCAGAACGACGTCGAGAGGTCATTGACCAGCTGAAAGACCCAGAACATGAACTCACCACAGTTTTTACGGTTAACCTCTTCAATGAAGGCGTAGATATCCCTGAGGTCGATACCCTGTTGATGCTCCGTCCTACTCAATCGCCGACTCTCTTCCAACAGCAGCTTGGTCGCGGTTTGCGCAGGTCCCCTGACAAAGCTGTCCTGGTTGTACTGGACTTCGTGGGCAATCAAGCTAAAGGATTCAGATTTGATTTGAAAATGCGTTCACTGACCCGTGCAGGTATTTTGACACCTAGCGAGGTTGAAAATCCTCACCTGCCTCCAGGGTGCAGCATCCAGCTTGATGAAAAAACTCAAGAGCAGGTGCTGAGAAGCATTAAGGAAGCCCTCCACCCCAAGGTAGAAGTGCTGGCCGACAATCTTAAAATATTTGCTGAGGAGCAAAAGAAAAAGAATTTTGAAGTTGTCGTTACTGAGCTGCTAGAACCCTACCTTGATAGGTACGGCCTGGAACTTGCCCATATCTATGGCCGGAAGACTAAGAACGGTAAGGGGCTAACTTTTACTTTCTTACTGGACCAAGCCGGTCAAATACCTAGAATCTCTGGGCTGTATGAAAAGGGTTCGGTAACTGAACATCTTTCGAACCGAATTAAATCTTTGGCTAATGTCAATGATGAAGAGCGAATTGACGTTTATCAAAGATTGCTGACAACCGATATATGGGAAAAAGACCTTAGCATGCGCGAAAAACGCTTTGCGTGGATGCTTCTCTTTTCATTCTGGCCTAAGGGCAAGATACGGAGCGGTGAAGAGAAGTTCACGCTTGACCAGGGGCTGAGTGAGCTCCGCCAGCATCCGTACTTCATTCAAGAGCTCATACAGATTTGGTCCTATCGCCTTGGTACGGATAGGCACGCGCCTCAGAGTCTGTCTACTATATCGCCTGACATCCCGCTCAGCACCCATGCCTATTATTCGCGTGAGGAAATCTTTGCTGCTATAGGTCTTCACGAGAACGAAAAGAAGTCGGTGCCAGCCGGTGCAGTACAAGGGGTCTATGAGTCAAGAACAACAGATACTATTGCTCTGCTAGTTAACCTCAGTAAATCTGAGAAGCACTTTACCCCTGAAACGATGTATAAAGACTATGCAGTGACCGAGAGTGAATTTGCCTGGGACTCCCAGAATTCAACCGCTCCTGATAGTCGTTTGGGAAAGATTTACCAGCATCATGGAGAACTGGGCCAAATGCCCTTACTCTTTGTGCGTTATACCAAAGAGGACGGAATTGGTACCGCACCGTATTTGTTTGTAGGCCCTGTAAACTACCGTTCCCATAGTGGTTCAAAGCCGATGCATATTAAGTGGGAGCTTGAACGGCCTCTGCCCGCCGACCTCTTTGCGCTGGCCCGTTCTACGGCCTAGTTGCCGACCGGCGTCCGCTCCCTCCCTACACTTTGTACCGGGTTCTGCTCACAAAAGGCTCTCTTTATGGGCATCACCCGGTACAAACCTCCACGAACCCTTTGGCAGGGAGCCGGGGTGCCGCGTCCACCCGCTAAACTAGACCCCATGCGTTACACCTACCTTGGCCCGTCGGGCACCTTTACCGAAGCAGCCCTTCTCACCGTGCCTGGCGCGCCTGACGCTGAACGCATCCCCGCGACGTCCGTACCCGCAGCCCTCGACGCCCTGCGTGCCGGCAGCGCCGACGCCGCTATGGTTCCTATCGAAAACTCTGTTGAAGGTGGCGTCACCGCAACGCTGGACGCTATTGCCTCGCTCGAGGGGTCCTTGCGTATCGTGCGGGAAGTGCTGGTGCCCATCACCTTTGTGCTGGTCGCCCGCCCCGGCACCACCTTAGAGAGCGTCAAAACTATCTCAACCCATACGCATGCCTGGGCGCAGGTGCGCTCCTGGGTAGCTGAGAACAAGCCCAGCGTGAACTACCTGCCGGGCTCGTCCACTGCGGGCGCTGCCCTGGGGCTGCTGAACGAGAACCCCAGCTACGAGGCCGCTATCTGCTCGCCCGCTGTGGCCCAGACCCACCCTGAGCTGCAGGTGCTGGCCCACAACATCGGTGATAACAAGAACGCTGTCACCCGTTTCGTGCTGGTTGCCCGCGACGCCGAAACCCCCGCGCCCACCGGTGCAGACAAAACCACCCTGGTGATCCCGCTGCCCCAGGACCGCCCCGGCGCCCTGCTTGACCTGCTCGAACAGTTCTCAACCCGGGGAATTAACCTTTCCCGCATTGAGTCCCGACCCACCGGCGAATTCTTGGGAGCCTACTTCTTCTCCATCGACATCGACGGCCACCTCTACGACGCCCGCGTGCGTGATGCCCTGCGCGGTATCCACCGGGTCTCGCCCAGCGTACTCTACCTGGGGTCCTACCCCCGCGCCGACAAGCGCCTAGCCGCGGTAGACCCCATGCACGACGAGGCTTCTTTCAACGCCGCCCGCGACTGGGTCGAAACCCTCTTCCCCGGCGGACGCCCCGAAAGCCTCAAGCACAATATCTAGAGCCTCAAGAATCTCTGCCACCAGCGGCGCTGCTGCTCGGCGATGTCTTCGCGGGCGTCCATGAGGTCACCAAGCGAACGAATTTGCATGTCGTCAGGGTAAACATTGACGACTACGGCGCCGGGGTGCACCTGGGCGTGCAGGCCGGTGACGTCCCCCAGCACGTCCCCGTCCACCTCTACCGGCAGGTGGGCGTGCGGGAAGACCACGCGGACGTCCATGCCCACAAAGTGCTCAACCACCGGAAAAGGCACGTTGGGGCGACGCAGAATGAACTGCCCCGCCATGCGCACCCAGCTCAACACGTTGCGCGGCGTCAGCACAATCACTTCAAGCTGCCCATCGGACAGCTCCGCCACCGACGCCAGGTTCACCCCGCCCTGAATCTTGCCGCAGTTAGCAACCAGTACCGTGCGAATCTTGCGTTTGATGACCTCACTGCCATCGACCGAAATCTCGGCGGGGCGGCGGCGGGTAAACATGTGCTTCATGCTGGCCTCAACATAGGCCAGCCAGCCGATTTTTGCCTTGAGGTCCTCGCGGGTGTCGGTCATAATCTGGGCGTCAAAGCCCGCCCCGCCCATGACCAGGTAGTTCACCGCTGGCAGGTTCTTTGAGCTGGTCATCGTCATGTGAATCATGTCGACGGCCCGCAGTTCCCCGTGCAGGGCCACGTTGATGCAGGCGTGTAAATCTTCCACGTTCATCTCAAGGTTGCGGGCTAGGAGGTTCCCGGTACCCAGGGGAACCACACCTAGGGGTACCCCGCTTCCGGCCAGGCCGTCCGCCACTGCCCGCACCGTCCCATCACCGCCCACAGCCAGAACAATCTCAGCCCCATCAGTCACGGCCTGCCGGGTCATACCAAAACCGGGGTCGCTCACCTCAGTCTCATAAAAACGCGCCTTCGGCCAGTTCGCAAACCCCAGCTCAGCAGTAATAATGCGGTTCACCGACTCCGCCCGCGCCTTCGAGGGGTTGTACACCACCGCAACCTGGCGCGGCTCACCCGGCTCCACCCGGCGATGAAAAGGACGGTACACCGGGAACAAATCAGGGCGCGCCCGCCGCCCCCGCCGCACCGCAAACACAGCCCCGACACCAGCCAGCGCAGCAGAAACAGCAAGAGAAGATACAACAGTCGACCGCGAAACCATATCACCAGCATACTGAAGAAAACCGCGCGCCACCGCCCGGCGTCCGTCCGCCTGTCATCGCAGCGACAACTACGGTAAATTTAGAGGCATGATTGACATTAACCTCCTGCGTGAAAACCCCGACGCCTTCCGTGCCTCCCAGCGCGCTCGCGGCGCTGACGAAACCGTCATCGACCAGATTCTCGAAGCGGACGCCACCCGCCGCACCTCCATCAACGAGTTCGAGAAGCTGCGCGCCGAACAGAACGTCTTCTCCAAGAAGATTGGCAAGGCCGCCAAGGAAGAAAAGCAAGCCCTGCTTGCTGAGGTTAAGGAACTCTCCCAGAAGGTCTCAGAAGCCAAGGCTACCGCCGACGCCGCTGCCGCCCGCCAGGAAGAACTGGTCGCCGGCGTAGGCAACCTGATTATTGACGGCATTCCTGCCGGTGGCGAGGACGACTACGTGGTCATCAAGCAGGTAGGCGAACCCCGCAACTTCGAAGCAGACGGCTTTGAACCCCGCGACCACCTGGAAATCGGCGAACTGGTTGACGGCATCGACATGGTGCGCGGCGCCAAGGTTTCAGGCTCCCGCTTCTACTTCCTCAAGGGCCACGTAGCCCGCCTGGAGCAGGCCCTCATGTGGATGGCCCTCGACCAGGCCACCGCCAACGGCTTCACCATGCTCACCACCCCCACCCTGGTGCGCCCCGAAACCATGAACGGCACCGGCTTCAACGTCGAACACGACGACGAAATCTACCGCCTCGAGCGCGACGACCTCTACCTGGTCGGCACCTCCGAGGTCGCTATCGCTGGCTACCATGCCGACGAAATCATCGACTTCGAGAAAGGCCCGAAGAAGTACCTGGGCTGGTCGTCCTGCTACCGTCGCGAAGCCGGCTCCGCCGGTAAGGATACCCGCGGCATTATCCGCGTACACCAGTTCAACAAGGCCGAAATGTTCGTCTACTGCCCCGTCGAGCAGGCAGAAGACATGCACGCCAAGATGCTGGCCTGGGAAGAAGAAATGCTGGCCAAGTGCGAGCTCTCCTACCGCGTAATCGACACCGCCGCGGGCGACCTGGGCTCGTCCGCCGCCCGTAAGTTCGACTGCGAAGCCTGGGTGCCCACCCAGGGTGCCTTCCGCGAACTGACCTCAACCTCTAACTGCACCACCTACCAGGCCCGTCGCCTGAACGTGCGTGAGCGCATGCCCGACACCGTCACCGCAGACGGCAAGACCAAGAAGGGCGGTACCCGCACCGTTGCCACCCTGAACGGTACCTTGGCGACCACCCGCTGGTTGGTTGCGATCCTGGAAACCCACCAGCAGGCAGACGGCTCCGTGCGTATCCCCGAGGCCCTGCGCCCCTACATGGGCGGCCTTGAGGTTATCCCCGTAGCAGCCTAACCCCGTAAGATACCATCTACTTCGGAAAAGACCACCTCGTTTGTGGGTATAATCGACGTAGATGGTACCTTCTGCTTTTAATCGTGACCGAGGAAGGGAGCTCCCATGCCCAACCCTACCCGCGCCCTACTGGCCAGCGTGCTGGTGCTGGTGGCGGGCGTCCTTTCCGCCTGCACCCCGGGCGGTACCGGGCAGGACGCCGCCCCGCAGGCGTCCGTGCAAACCACAACTCAGGAAAAACCCCGGGTACTCGCCACCTTCACCGTGCTCGCAGACATGGCTAGCGCCATTGGTGGCGAGCACGTTGAGGTCGAATCTCTCACCAAAGCCGGGGCTGAAATCCACGGCTACGAGCCCACCCCATCGGACGTGCGCAAGGCAGCGGACGCCGACCTGATCCTCGCCAACGGCCTCAACCTCGAAGCCTGGCTTGAGCAATTTTTGCAGGACGCCAACGCCCCTGCTGTTACCGTCACTGAGGGAATCACGCCCCTCAGCATCTCCGAAGGGGAGGGGGAAGGCTACCCCAACCCCCACGCCTGGATGAGCCCGGTCGCCGCACACACCTACGCCGATAACATCGCGGCGGTCCTGGCCGACCTCGACCCGGCCCACGCCGACAGCTACCGGGCTAATGCCGACGCCTACAAGCAACAACTCACCGCCCTGCAGACCGAGCTGGTCGAGTCCCTCTCCCACCTCTCTGACCATCAGCGGCTTCTGGTCACCTGCGAAGGTGCCTTTTCCTACCTGGCAGCCGACGCCAGCCTTGACGAAGCCTACCTCTGGGCCGTCAACTCAGACGGCGAAACCGGTGCCCGCCGCATGATGGAACTCTCCGACCGGGTAGCGGGCAGCGCAGTGCCCGCCGTCTTCTGCGAATCCACCGTGCCCACCCGCACCATGGAACAGATCGCCACCGATACCGGAGCCCACTATGCCGGAGCTCTCTACGTCGACTCCCTCTCTGACGCCGACGGCCCCGTACCCACCTACCTCGACCTGCTCCGCTACGACATCGCCCTCATCGCTGAACACCTGGGCACAAGCACTCACCTGGACGACGAAGGGTAACCGTGAATACCATCCATCCTCTGCTTGAACTCACCGACGTGACCGTCACCTACGGGGCACCCGGCTCCGGAGCCGTGCGCGCCCTGAACCGGGCGTCCCTACACGTTGCCCCGGGGAGCATCTGCGGGCTGGTCGGCATGAACGGCTCTGGCAAGTCCACCCTCTTCAAAGCCATTATGGGCGTGGTGCCAGCATCGGGCAGAATCCGGATTAACGGGCTTGCCCCGCGCGAGGCCCGCAAACAGGGCCTGGTCAGCTACGTACCCCAGAGCGAGGATATCGACTTCACCTTCCCGGTCTCGGTGCGCGACGTGGTCAGCCAGGGGCGCTACAGTAGACGGGGCATCACCCGCCGCCTGGGCGCTACCGACCGGGCCGCCATCGATACCGCCCTGGAACGGGTCGGGCTCACCGACCTGGTCCACCGGCAAATCGGCAACCTCTCTGGCGGTCAGCGCAAACGCGCCTTCGTTGCCCGCGGGCTGGCCCAGGGGGCCCGCCTGCTCCTGCTCGACGAACCCTTTGCCGGCGTCGATAAAAAGAGCGAAGCTATGCTGGTGAGCCTCTTCAAAGAGCTGCGTGCCGACGGCGCTGGCATACTCATCTCAACCCACGACCTAGCCAACCTGGCAGACCTGGCCGACACCGCCATCCTGCTCCGCAACGAAGTGCTGCTCACCGGCGACCCCGCCACCGTGTTGGCCCCCGAAAATATCGTGCGAGCCTTCGGAATGAACCCGCTGACAGGGGAGAACTAATGTACGAACTCTTCATCGAACCGCTCACCTACGGCTTCATGCAGCGCGGCCTGCTGGTTACCGTGCTGGCGGCCCTGGTCTGCGCCCTGCTCTCCTGCTGGCTGGTGCTCATGGGCTGGTCGCTCATGGGTGACGGCATCTCCCACGCCGTGCTTCCCGGTGTGGCCCTGGCCTACATTCTGGGTGCCCCCTTCGCCCTGGGCGCCCTGATTGCTGCCCTGGTAGCGGTCGCCCTCATAGGGTCGGTTGCCGCCCGCGGGCGCGTGCGCGAGGACGCCGCCATCGGCATCGTCTTCACCGTCATGTTCGCCCTGGGGCTGGTGCTCCTCTCGGCCTTCCCCTCCCAGGTTGACCTGCACTCGGTCATCTTCGGCAACGTGCTGGGCGTATCGTGGGCGGATGTCTGGCAGATAGGCCTGCTAGCCGTGCTAGTTGTTGCTGTGCTGCTTCTTAAGCGCCGTGACCTGGTGCTCTACGCCTTCGACCCCGGCTACACCCACGCCATCGGGCTCAACCCCAAACTGCTCTCCGGCCTGCTGCTGGTTGCCTTGGCCTTGACCTCTGTGCTGGCCCTCCAAATCGTGGGTGTTGTGTTGGTTGTAGCCCTGCTGGTGATACCGGGGGCAACCGCCCGCCTACTCACCGACCGCTTCACTACCATGCTGCTCATCTCGGCAGGGGTCTCCCTGACCTCTGCCCTTGCTGGCTTCTTCATGGGCTACCTGCTCGACGTCTCAGCCGGCGGCACCGTGGTGCTGGCCCTCGGCGTCCTCTTTGGCCTGGCCTACCTCTTCGCCCCGCACCACGGCCTGCTGGCGGTTGCGCGGGCTAAGAGGGCGGTTGTAGGGGCTAACAGAAGCTAGACACAAAGCGGATTCGGCCGCCTCCAAGATGCCTAACAGAATCATCACAAAGTGCGGAATGGATTAACCACAAAATGCGGAATAAAATATATCTAAACTGCCCAATATAATTATTACAAAGTGCGGAGCTGGAGGGTTTTAGGCATGTCTGACCAGTATATTCAAAGATTTGCTGACGGAGCTTTGACTCGTGCTCTGAACCGGGCAGGAGCCGTGCTGATTGAGGGCCCCAAAGGCTGCGGTAAGACAGAAACAGCCCTGCAGGTTGCTCAGAGTCAGGTACGTTTGGATGTAGACCCTCAGGTGTCTCAGACTGTTGAGATTGACCCCTCTCTGCTCTTGCTAGGGGAACATCCCCGCCTCCTGGATGAGTGGCAGCTTCACCCGGTGATGTGGGATGTCGTGAGACGCGACGTCGATGACCGTAAACTGACCGGTGGGTATATTCTCACCGGGTCTACCGCACCGGGAGAGACAGCCGCTAGGCATACCGGGGCAGGGCGTTTTGCCCGTCTGCAGATGAACACCATGTCTCTTGCCGAATCGGGAGAATCAACACGACAAGTATCGTTGGGAGAACTGCTAGAGGGCGAGGCCCCACGGGCAGCAGCCCCGGCAGTGAGCATTAGCGACCTCATAGACCGCATGTGTCGGGGTGGCTGGCCAGCCTTTATTCACTTGCCTTTAGACGCGGCCCTAGAGAATCTCAGGGACTATGTATCAACCGTTGCCGACGTGGATATCCGCACACCTGACGGGGTACGCCGTGACCCTGCGCAAGTGCGTCGTTTGCTGAGGTCCCTGGGCAGAGGCATTGGTACTGAACTCAAGTTTTCTACTCTTGCCCAAGACTCAGGAATCAACAGAGATACGGCCGCTGACTATATTGCTGCGCTCTCCCGGATTTTTATTCACGTAGAGCAACCTGCATGGTCTGCCCACCTGAGGTCTAAAGCGACTCTGCGAAACTCTCCTAAACGTCATATGGCTGACCCTGCGCTTGTGGTCGCTGCTTTGGGGGCTACCCCTCAGAAGGTACTGCAGGACCTCGATTTTGCGGGGCAACTCTTTGAGTCGCAGGTCGTACATGACCTTTCCGTTTATATGGGAGATCAGGGCACCGTGTCTCATGCGCGAGATTCTTCGGGCAGGGAGGTAGACGCAGTGCTAGAGCGGCACGATGGCAGATGGGCTCTGGTAGAAATCAAGCTGGGCTCCCGCGAAGAAACAGTAGAGAAGGCGGCTACCTCTTTAAAGAACTTCAGGGATCAGCTGGATCTCAGCCGGTACGAGTACAGCCCTGAGCTTATTGTGCTGACGGGCGGCGGCCTGTCCTACCAGCGTAAGGACGGCGTCAAGGTGGTGGCCTTTACTGCGCTTACCCAATGAGTTCTGCCAGGGGGGCGGTGGCATTCTAGTCCGCCCCGCTAGGCGGCCCTTCACCCCCTGCTCACCTTGCCTTAACCCGGCTTTTGTATAGTCTGGTCTACACGAGAGAAAAGAGACACCGATGATTTCAGAGATCAAAGACATGCAAACCCTGCCGCTGCGCCGCTCTGCCTGGCAGAAAGAAGAAGGTGCCAAGTACCTGGTTGCTATCGACGTTGATGGCACCCTGGTCAACCACGACGGGGCCATGAGTGAGGCTGTCAAAAAGGCCGCGCAGGATGTCGTGGACGCGGGCCACCACGTGGTGATTTCCACCGGACGCTCCCTGGGCGCCACCCTGCCCATCGTTGAGATGATTGGGCTGACGCGCGGCTACGCGGTGAGCTCCAACGGCGCGGTTACCCTCAGCATCGACCCCTCCCTAGAAGCCGGCTACCGCATCATCGACAAGGTTAGCTTCGACCCCTCCAACGCCATTACCCTGCTCAAGGCTAAGCTGCCGCACGCGTCCTTGGCCCTGGAAGCACCCGACGGAACGGTCTATGCCACCGATAACTTTGAGGACTGGTCCTTCGGCGTCAACACCGTGAAAACCACCCGCACCGAGATGGCTGCGATGAAGTCGGCCGTGCGCGTGGTGGTCTGCTCACCCACAGACACTCCCGACGATTTCAAACGCGCTATCTACGATTCGGGCCTGCACGGGGTGAACTACGCGGTGGGCTGGAGCGCCTGGCTGGACGTAGCTGCGCACGGGGTTTCGAAAGCGACCGCCCTGGAACAAATCCGCCGCAAGCTGCGCGTGGACCCCCGCCGCACCATCGCCATCGGCGACGGCCTCAATGACAAAGAAATGATCCACTGGGCAGCCCGCGGTGTTGCCATGGGCCAGGCCCTGCCCGAGGTGGCGGAGCTGGCTACGGACGTCACCGGTTCGGTCTACGAGGACGGCACGGTACCGATCCTTCGCGACCTGCTCTAAAACCATGAGGCTTATTTATAAGGGGGGCGCAGGCTCACGCTCGCGCCTGGTTCGCTAGCTGACTCGCAGGCTCGCCAGATTCGCACCGAGATTTATTTTCCTCGCGCGCTCGGAATCTCGGTGCTCATCACAAGGCGATTCGTGCCCCGCCTAGCGGCGAATTCCGTTCGCTCTTGCGTGCTGTCGCACTCGCTCACTTCATCCGAGCTAGCAGCTTCGCTGTGAGCCTGCTCCACCTACCCTAATGAATAAGTCCCCATATATCCCCTCTATACCTATTGGGTGTAGGGGGGGATATACTATATGTATGGTCAAGCCCATGAAATACAGGGATCTTGTGGCTTTGCTGGTAGCTGCGGGGTTTACTCGAAGTGAAGGAAAAGGGGACCATGAGAAATGGTCTTACCCCGGTATTTCACGACCAGTTATCATCACGCAGACTCGCGAGATTTCGCCCGCCGTTACACGAAACGCTTTAAAAGCTATTAAGGAGAAAGAGCAGAATGAAAACTGATCTTAACGTTCTGGCGCGTCCCTGGATGGGTGGATGGGAACTCATTATCGATGAAGACAATGCTACCCAGGTGCGTAGTCTTACCTCTGCCCGCCAGCAAGTAATTGATTATATGGGCACCCTTAACCCCGACATCGACTTTTCTACTATTCGGGTTCACCTGATTTATGAAAAAGTATCTGAGGAACTTGAGTCAGCTCGCCGAGACCTAAAACTCGCCCAGCAAAAAGAAGAGGAAGCTGCAGCAAAGATTCGAGAAGTTGTGCGGCAACTCAGACAAGATGGGCTTTCGCTAGGTGAGACAGCAGCGATTCTTGAAGTTTCAAAAGCACGCGTTCAGCAGCTCCAGGTTGCCTAGACATGAGCGTCACCCTCGTTGATAACCAGCATCAGGGCTCTCAGGGGGGGCGAACCGTTCCGTCCTTAAGAACTATTGTGCAGGAGCGGTTGCTCTCTGCCTTTTAGCTCTGGCTACCGCCTGGGCACGTTGCTCATTCCTGGACTCAACCCTCATTTTTAATCCGGCTGACTACGGAGTCTACCGTGGAACCGGAGTAGCTGTGCTTGCCGGGGCTGACTTTTATAGTCAGAACATTACCGGGGTGTACACGTACCCCAGGGGCTCCCCTTCGTGTACACGCCCTTTACCACTCTGCTGCTGATTCCTTTAGCCTGGCTGCCGGAGCCGCTAGGACTTGGGTCTGGACCTTCCTCAACTGCCTGGCGCTGGGCATCCTGCTCTTACTCAGTCTCATCTACGTGCGCCCGCACCTCACCGGCGTCCGCCCGGTCGCGACACCCTCCGCCACCTACCTGCTTGCCCTACCCCTGAACGTCGTAGCTCAGCATCTTATCTTTGGGCAGATTAATCTGCTTCTTGTTTCTCTCTGCCTCATCGACATGGTTCGCCCGCAGGCTCGCTATCTGCCTCGCGGAGTGCTGATTGGGCTGGCAGCAGGAATCAAACTGACTCCGGCTCTTTTTATTTTTTCTTCTGGGTAAGCGGATGCCTGCGCCTGGCTTTGACGGCAACGGCGACAGCCTTGGCTACCGTAGTCCTGGGGTTCCTGCTCCTGCCTGAACCTAGTTCAACCTATTTTGGGTCTAATACTCTCTGGCCTGGAAAATGTTGTCGATTTAGGAAGCAACTTCGCTACTTCGGGTAACAGCTCTCTGCAGGGTGTGGCTGAACGCTGGGTAGATACCCATTCTCTGCTCCTGTTAGCACCTTTACTGCTAGCTGTTGTGGCGGTAGCGTTTTCCCAGGCCCACCGAGAGTTAATGTGTGGTGATGGTTTTGCTGCTGCCGCAGTACTCGGTTGTGCTACTTGCCTGCTTTCCCCGGTGTCCTGGTTGCACCATTGGGTCTGGGTTATACCCACTCTTGCAGTGTTGGTTACTCGTGGGCGAGCTGCACGCGCTCTGGCCATTATCTGGATGTTAAGCCTGCCTGGCTCAACTCACAGACCTGGGTGACCTAGCAGCTCATGTCGGCTGGCCCGTTATACCCGTTGAAATAATGCGCTCATCTCTGGTGCTGCTCACCCTGCTTGCTATGGTGGTCTTATACCTGCCCCCGCAGAGAAAGGCTCACCGTGAGTAACTCCCTGCCCGCCACCGGCGTCCTACTCTATGACCCCGACTGCGGCATCTGCCAAAAAGCCGCCCGAGTACTCACCCACCTGGGCCTAGACGCCCGGGTGCAGGCCGGGCACTATGACCGCCTACAAGAGCACGGCGTCGACCTCGAACGCTTCATGCGCCAAATCCCCTTCATCACCCCCACCGGGCAGGTGGCCTACGGGGCGCTCGCCATCGCTCTAGCCCTTTCCGCCAGCCGGTACGCGCCCGTGCGGGTGGTGGCGTCCGCCCTGAAGAACCCCCTGCTGCGCCCGCTGGCTGAGCGGGTCTACCTGCGAATCTCCACCAACCGTTCCACCGTCTGCCAGCTCAAGCCCTAAGGGCTTGACGGCAGAAAGAAGCCCAGTATGCTCGCAGTCCTCGAAGGGTTTACCATCATCGCGGTAGTGGTGGGCGTAGGCTACCTGGTCGCCCGCCTCGATATTCTGCCGCCCAACTCCGGGCTCTCCCTCAACCGCTTTGCCTTCTTCGTAGCCCTGCCCCCGCTCATGTTCGTGACCATGGCCGAGGCTGACCTGCACGTTATCTTCTCCGGCCGTCTTCCCGTGGCTATCTTGAGCTTCGCTACGGTTGCCCTGCTTTTCGCCGTCATCGCCAGGTTCCTGCTCAAAAAAGGACGCCGGCATCGTCACCGTGGGTGCTGCAGCCAGCGGCTACATCAACGCCAACAACATGGGCCTGCCCGTAGCAACCTACATCGTGGGCGACGCTGCCCAGGTAGCCCCTATCCTGCTCTTCCAGCTCCTAATCGCGGCCCCCATCGTGCTTTCAATCCTGGACGCCATCTCCCACGGCTCGGTCTCCATGAAAGCCGTTGCCACCCAACCCATCAAAAACCCGCTGATTAAGCTTCGTAAATGATACCCATGAGCTAGTTCCATCCACGCTTCACGGTAGCGATACCCAGACCCAGCTTTTCGGCAACAGCTTTTTGTGTGTACCCAGCTTCTTTGAGTGCCTGAATCTGCGCCCTACGCCCGATAGCCTGAGCACTCCGCACAGCCCTAGAAGCATTCGCGCCCTTCGCAAGATTGGCGCCCTGGGCTTTCTTCTGGGCTTCGGTCTTTCGGCTC